>JBBDSB010000347.1:0-6544 GCA_040905205.1 Cyclobacteriaceae bacterium | reverse complement strand
CCAGAAAACTATCCGGAGGAGGTAATCAATCACTTTGAAAATGAAGGTTCCGTGCTGTTATTGCACAAATTAAAACCCAACTGAAATGCTAGAAGCAATAGCCATAGATGATGAACATATGGCACTGGAAGTCATCAAATCACATGCGGCCAAAGTCCCCTTTTTGGAATTGCAAGCCGTATTTTCTGATGCCATACAAGGCTTTGAATACCATAAAAGCCAGCCCGTTGACCTGATCTTTTTGGACATCAATATGCCTGATGTTTCAGGGATCGACCTGGCGGGAATGTTACAACAGGAAACCATGGTGATTTTTACCACTGCCTATTCCGAATACGCCGTGAAAGGTTTCGAGCTCAACGCCCTGGATTACCTGCTAAAGCCTTTTTCCCTGAGCCGGTTTCTCAAAGCTTGTCAGAAAGCCCAGGATTGGAAACAATTGCAGCCGTCAGAATCAAATGGTCATGTTTTTATTAAAACCCCGGAAGGGCAAATTAAGGTCAATTTTTCGGAATTACTTTTTTGTGAAGCCACAGGTAATTATGTAACCCTATACCTCAATGAACATAAAATAGTTTCTCGGATGACTTTCAAGGAATTGGAAACCTTGCTTCCCACCTTTTTTATACGCACCCACCGCTCATTTTTGGTCAACAAAAACCGGATCGACAAAATCGAAAAACACCAGGTGCAACTCGGAGAACATACGGTCCCCGTAAGCCTTTCCTATTCAGGCTCACTATAAACTTTTTTCTTGAATACCCCAAAAAATAGATTATAGAAATTAAACATAAAACATTGTAATTCAATGATTTAATAGATCTTGTTTTAAGTATATTTCAATTTAATAAACATCATGTAATATATTTTTAAACTCTCAAAAATCTATCATCTCTTTGCGGGTGGGTCCTCCCCTCCAGGGGACCGAGGGGCAGCGCAGGAAAGAAACTAAATACCTTTCAACTGATATTTTAGCTCATTATCCACTCCTGCAAGATACCTTCCACAAGGAAAACCTCTTAAATTTATGCAACATCACCCAGCGGGTGGGTCTCCCCTACAGGGGATCGAGGAGCAGCGCATGACAAACGCAATTTTAAATTAACTCAACGCCTTAGCGGGCGGACCTCCCCTACAGGGGACCAAGGTGCCCCCTTTGCCAAGGGGGATTTTTACGCCAAAGTCCCAAATATTCATTCCCCTTCCTCCATCGGATGCTCCTGTAGCAGTTCTGTAGGTGAATAAAATCCTTCCTTACTTGCTGTCGCTTCCCGTACCTCTTTTACCTTTTGGGGTGTGATCGGTGTCGCCTCATTGCCAAAAGAATTTCTTACATAGGTGGTGACCGCCGCTACTTCCCGGTCGTTCAGCATGCCGGCATACGGTGTCATCGGCACCTGGCCTGGGTAATCCTTACCCAAAACTTCTATGGGTCCCATCAAACCGTTCAATACGATCTTGATCAAACGCTCCTCACTTCCGTTAACCCATTCCGTTCCGGCCAAGGGCGGAAATCCGGAAGCTTCCAGTCCTTTTCCGTCTTCCTGATGACAGGTAATGCAAAAGCCTTCTTTGCTGTAGATGATTTTACCCATTTGATACAAGGTGAGGTCCTCCCCTTTTAAGGTGGGATGGGTGGTTTTGGCCTGCTCTTCGGCCTGTTGGAATACCACACTACCATCCGGATTCACTACCATATTGCGTACGGATATGTCGTTCAAATGGGCCAGAGCAGTTTCAAATGGTTTTTGCATCCATTCATCCCTGGGATGATCATTGGCTACCTGTAACACGGCGATTCCATCTTCTTTTTCCAACCAGGATGCCGCCACAATGGCCTCCAACCTTACCCTGCCATGCTCATCTGCCGCTGCCTTTTTAAGTAATTCCACCTGATCATTGACCTGGTGTCCGGTATACCTTAGGATGCGGGCCACAGCAGCCCTGACCCTATGGTCATCGGAATCCAATAAACGGCGCATCAGCTCCTGATCCACTTGGTTCAGCCCCCAACTTACCCATAATGCCTCCAGCAAATGGTGTTCATACCTTGGATCGTTTTGATCCAGATCTGCCGTCCAGGTTTTTATTTTATTCAAAACCTCCTGGGTATCCCTACCCCGGAGTTCTGCTCTGCTGCGGTACCTGGCCCTGAATTCGGGAAGTTTCAGGTTTTCAAGTAAATTTTCTATACTTTCCCCCGCAATTTTTGGTGGCGTAACCAATGGCCGGGAAGGATAAGTAATCCGGTAAATTCTGCCATGTACATGGTCTCTCAAAGGATCCCGTGCATTGTGCTGCATATGCCCGACCAGGATATTGTGCCAGTCTACAAAATACAGAGAACCATCGGGGGCAAACTCCATATCCACCGGACGGAAATTCCGGTCATCACTGCGGATCAGGTCTACCCGGTGTTCGCTGTCGTAACCAGTGCCGTCTTCCATCATTTTGTGCATTTTCATACCTAAAAATCCGATGGTATTGTTGATCAACAGGTCACCTTGTACGTCCTCCGGAAAATGTCTGCTGGAAACAAATTCTAATCCCGAAGTAGGTCTTACCCGGTGGGCATCTTCGATCAGGTTGGGACCTTTAAAATTGGATTCGCCATACCGGGGTTTAACGGATCCCGGCATCATCCAGCGCACATCAGGTCCCGAAGTTTCTGCAAAGAAATTCTGGCCCCAGTCGTCAAAAGCTATTCCCCAGGGATTGGGAATCGGTAATTGGGCGGTTCTTTCCAAATGTCTCCTGGCAGGGTTGTAGCGGTAAAAACCGCCATTCGTACCCCTTACCGGTCCATAAGGGGTTTCCACATTGGAATGCAGGAAGACCCCCTCTCCCATGTAAATGGCGCCGGAAGGATCCGTCACAAAGGCAGAAATATTATGGTGGGTATCATGGTCATCAAAACCACTTAGCAGAATCTGTCTTTCTTCTGCATAGTCATCACCATCTTTATCCTTTAGTATAATCAAATTAGTGCCTTGGGAAAGGTAGACCCCCTCCGGAGCGATTTCCATGCCAATAGGTAAATGCAGACTGTCCGCAAATATGGTTTGCTTATCCGCCTTGCCATCATTATCCGTATCCTCCAAAATGAGGATTTTATCATTGGGTTTGGGATCACCCGGTTTGTAATGGGGATAACTGGGCATCACCGACACCCATAATCTTCCTTTGGTATCGAATGTCATTTGTACAGGATTGGCCAGGTCAGGGAATTCCTTTTCCGAAGCAAACAATTCCACTTTATATCCTTCCGCCACTTCAAATTCTGCCAGGGCATCCTCTCCGTACAAATATTCCAGATCGCCATTTTTTTCTGGGTTGTAATTGGTTTCAACAGGGGGCAATTCAATGGTGTTTTCATCTGCGGCCGCCAGGTCAAAATTTTCACCCTGACTGGCTTTCCAGATGGCCTCATCCCGGTTTTCTGTCATCTGCCTGATTTTCTTCAACTCATAGGGATAATTATCCGGTCCAAAGGGATTGTACCTTCTCCCAAATACATGAACGCCATTGGGTATTTTATAATCATTGTGCCACATCCAGTTTTTTTCCATCACGGCGGCATGTATTTTATCCCGATTAGCTTCGGCTTTTTTATCTGTGTCACCAAATACCAGCTCGGTTATCCATTCGGAAAACAATTGATATCCTTCTTCTGTAAGCTGGAACCCATCGATGGTTAGAAAATCATCATTTTGGGCATACCAATCTTTTGAAGGCTCAAAGGCATTCACAAACAAAACCTCGTTTTTTTCTGCCGATTCGTTCATACTTTCCACGACTTCTCTCATGGCATTGGTGTATTGCTCCAGGTTTTCGTTTTCCTTTTGCCCATTGGGCAGGTCAAATTCTGCGGAAAGGTCTTCAAAGGCTATGGGTGATATCAAAGCCAACTGGGGCGGGGCTTCCCCATTATAAATCGTGTTTTTGGTATGGTCAATAAACGCTTCCAATTCCAATTTGTAATCTTCCAGTCCCTCTTCCCCTTCAAAGGATTCATTGTACCCGAAAAATGCAAGGATAATATCCGCTTCATGCCTGGTTATCCATTCATCAGGTGATTCAAAATGGCCTTCGCTTCCAGAATTGGTAGCCAATTCCGTCTGAAAATCGGCTGCTCCCGGAAAAGCCCATGGAGAAACCCGCCCTGCATGGGGTCTGAAACCGGGCGTATTTCCCCCATCACACATATTTCTGATATAAAGTAATGAATCCGGATATCTGACATGCATCTCGGTTTCAAACTGACCGTAATGCATCATTCTTGAGCCCAAATTATTACCGATTAGTATGATATGGTCCCCCTTGTTTAATTCTAAAGCAGGCTGTTTGGGGCCACATTGATAAAAACAGGCCGCCACCAATATGATAATCAATGGCCTTAGCCATGAATGGGTAAGCAGAGCATTTGGGTATTTCATCCTTTTATTAATTTTATTTCAGTAAGTCCAATATTACTATAATTTTTTAATATTCTTTAAATAAAATATATAAAGGGCCGGTTTCTATCCTGTACTATCCTGTAATGTTCTTTAATTGGAATAATAAACTGGAATATTTAAAGTTGACAAAACCCATCTGCCCCTTAAATTAGAATTATCCTAGCCCAACATTTTTGATTTTGGCTTTATTTTGATTATCCTTAAAATTATTTTAATCCTTTTTCAATAACATTGTCCTAAAAATGGTCCCCTACAGGTTTTATTCTTGATTTATGGCATTGGGTTTAATATAATCCGTAGAATTTAAATTTCAAAATGAACACATCCAAATTCGGGCTTTTTCTTGGTCCCTTTGTTTTCCTGGTATTTTTTATCTTTGTGAAGCCGGAGGGGCTGTCTGAAGAAGGTGCTTCTCTGGTGGCCATCACCTTTTGGATTGCCATTTGGTGGATTACTGAAGCCATACCCATTGCCGCCACGGCCCTTTTACCTTTGGTACTCTTTCCTTTGACGGGTGTGATGGGAATCAAAACCACTTCCATCCCATATGCGGATCCTATGGTATTGTTATATATGGGCGGATTTATGATTGCGGTAAGCATAGAAAAGTGGAACCTCCATAAAAGAATTGCTTTAAGAATCATAGCATTTTTGGGTACCGATCTTAAGCGCATCATTTTGGGGTTCATGATTGCCACGGCATTTTTGTCTATGTGGATCTCAAATACCGCTACCTCTTTAATGATGCTCCCTATAGCGGTGGCCGTAATTTCCCAGGTTGGACAAGACAAAGGCAACCTGGAAAAATTATTGGGCCAGGCGCTGATGCTGGGAATCGCTTACAGCGCTTCCATTGGGGGCATGGCGACCATTATTGGAACCCCTACCAATATCATTCTAATGGGTGTGATCAATAAAACTTATGATATAGAAATCAGCTTTAGCCAATGGATGATGATTGGATTCCCCATTTCGATGGGTTTATTGTTTTTGTGTTGGTATTATCTGGTGAATTTGGCCTTCCAATTTCCTCCTTCTCTAGAGTTGGAAGGCGGTAAAAAAGAGATCAAAAATCAACTGATGGCCTTGGGATCGATCAGTTTCCAGGAAAAGCGGGTATTGTGGGTTTTTATCGCTGTGAGTGTTTCCTGGATAAGCAGGAGCTTTTTACTCGAAAAGTATGTTCCGGTCCTGGATGACACCATCATTGCTTTACTTGGAGTTTTGACATTATTTGTACTGCCCTCGGGAAAGGAAAAGGGTGGCAGGTTATTGGATTGGAAGGTAGCCGAAAAAATCCCATGGGGTATACTGATCCTTTTTGGCGGTGGATTGGCATTGGCCAGCGGATTTCAGGAAACAGGCCTGGCCAATTGGATTGGGGAACAGTTCATTTTGCTTCAAAATATCCCTTTCTGGTTGTTTTTGCTTTTGATCATTGCTGCCGTAAATTTTCTCACGGAAATCACCTCCAATGTGGCAACTGCATCCATGTTGCTGCCCATTTTAGCCGCAGTGGCCCTGGCCATGGGCGTTCATCCCTATGGATTGATGGTGGGTGCCACCATGGCCGCTTCCTGTGCCTTTATGTTACCTGTAGCGACACCGCCCAATGCGGTGGTTTTCGGTTCGGGTTACCTGACCATCCCCGGTATGATAAGGGCAGGTTTTTGGATGAATGTGGTATCTATTATTTTCGTATGGATGCTGATACTTTGGGGACTTCCCTGGATTTGGGATATAAATATTTTTCAGTTTCCGGAAGGTTGGCGATAAACTTCCTCGTGGGAGAATTTAACAAAAGAGATCCAACCTCATTTATCTGGAAAGTGGGGTGACCAATAAGGCAAGGATCCAAGCCCTGATCACCGACTCCTTGACTTTTTTTGCCGACATTAGGCTAAACACCAGAAAGTAGGAAGCGATAATAATTATCCCGATGACAATTATTGTTCTCGAATGAGTTAAATTTTTTTTAGGGGTTATGGATCAGAATAATGTTGTGAATTTTAATTTGTTTGGCAATTTATGTGCTAGATGAAAAATTGTATTACTGAATTTCATTTAATTTTTTTTAACATTTCCAA
>JBBDSB010000346.1:0-6550 GCA_040905205.1 Cyclobacteriaceae bacterium | reverse complement strand
TGTAAAGTCAGAGATGACACAGCCGAGCAGTACTAATAGCCCGAAAACTTGAACGGTCGCGAACCGTTGCATTTTCCACGAGACACTGTCAATAAAAGAACAAAGAGATAAGCGCCACGGGACGAAGGCCCCGCAGGCGAAAGATTTAGGCGGCCCGGCGCAGGGGACCCACCTCTTCCCATCCCGAACAGAGAAGTTAAGCCCTGCAGCGCCGATGGTACTGGGGTTACACCCGGGAGAGTAGGTCGCCGCCTTCATTGGCACAGGCCCCTGAATTGATTTTCAGGGGCCTTTTTTGTGCCTGTTTTTTCGGTCGATGGATGGGTCGATGGGCCGGGACCGCTTTTTACCGCGGGGTTTGGCTTAAGGAATCCGGGTACGAAAGGGTTTAACCGGTTAACTGTTTAATCGTTTATCCGGTTTGAAACTGGTCGAAAGGTTGATGGGTCGATAGGTTGGGACTCGATCCTACCTATCCACTCAATTATTCAATCAGCACATGCCCTCGACTCCGCTCAGGCAGCGCAGATCATTATATGTGTCAAACCAAACCATCAAACCATTACATCATCATATCATCAGCAAATTATATAATATTTTTATTTATCCGAATTAATTCAATAGCCCGGATTCTGTTCTATTAAGGAATTTTGGTCAATGACAATCTGTGGAATGGGTGCCAAATAATTCCATTCATTGAACTGGGCGGGTTGAAAGAACTCAACCGTATACGTTTTTTCCCCCGTGTCGGGGTTTCGGTGAACATTCATCCTCATCCTGTCTTCACTCAATACCTCTGTTGCAATTTTCCAACGGCGGACATCAAAAAACCTGAATTCTTCAAAAACCAATTCTACTCTTCTTTCCTGTACTATTTTTTCCCATAATTCCTCACCACTTTCGGTGATCGGGGGCATTTCCACTCCTGGTCTGGACCTTACCAAATTGACGGATTCTCTGGCCGTGGCTTCATCACCCAAGATATACATCGCTTCGGCATAGTTCAATAATGTTTCACCATACCTGAACCAAATCCATGTAGGGGAACTGCTTCCCGCCTCATTGCTGGTACATCCACATTGGGATTCATCTACAAATTTTCGAATGTAATAACTGGTTTCACTGGCATTCCAAGCCGATTCAAATCCATCCGGTGAATCCTGGCCTCCTGGCGTAAATGTTTCTATCGTCCGTTCTTTGAAGGGCGCCCCGTCATATAATATCGTATAATAAAACCGAGGATCCCGGTCCACATAAGGGTCCTGGAGGTCATATCCTGAACCTTCTTCGCCTATCTTCAATCCATTTTCCATTTCAAAATCATCGACCAGATTCTGTAAGGGGTGGGAATGTCCGAACCCTAACCAACCATTGGGAAAGAGCAGTCTTTCTACCCTGGCTTCAATGTCCACATTGATGTTTTGGGGCCTTCCCCAAATGATTTCCTCAGTATTGTATCCCCCTTCTATGTTAAACAGGGCTTTATAATCGGGGTGCAATGAATACATGTTCATATCTATAATGGCTTTGGATGCATCTGCTGCCGCCTGCCATTTTTGCCTGTCATTTCCCGGATTGTTCAATGGACTGGCTGCATAGAGCAATGCCCTCGCCTTTATTGCCATGGCAGCTCCCCGGGTGACCCTGCCATCATTGGAAGCATCATAGTCCAGGGGTAAATCAGGAATGGCTTCATCCAATTCAGCTACAATGAAATCCATAATTTCATCATATGGATCTCTAGGTATCCGAAAATCATCACCCAACTTGAAAGGAGTGGTAATCAATGGCACCCCGCCATAATGGCTGATGAATTTAAAATAGGAGTAAGCCCTTACCGCCTTCATTTCTGCTGACAATGCGGTTTTCAGGTCTTCATTAATGGAAGATTCCTGGATTTTATCCAGGAAAATATTAGCCTGGTTGATGGGTCTCCAATAGGTCCAGGCATTTGGTCCTGTCCAGACATCCATTGGGCCCATATAGACGGGAGAGGCATTGCCGTTCACAATGATCTGTATATTGGAGGCGGAATTTCTAGAATTGGCCTCATCGGTCATGTTCGCATAGGGCATAAAGCGCCATCCGTGGACGTTTTGAAAACCGAAAGGAATGTCCTTGTAAGCAGCATTGGCAAATGCCTGTATCAAGGCGGGATCATCCCAAACAGCCGCATCGGAATAGCTGTCTATGGGGGTTTTTTCCAGGACATCTGTACATGCTCCGGAAATGGCCACAGCAATGAGGCTGATCAAAGTTATTTTCCTTCTTAATCTATTGGAGATACTATATAGGATATTATTTTTCATGATTTTCTTTTTTAAATACAAATGGGATTTAAAAAGTAACATTCAGACCAACATTGTAAACCCTTGTTTGAGGGTAAAAATTTCCCGTGGAATAGCTGAATCCGGCATGGGAACTGGTTTCAGGGGTGCCCTCCGGATCAAACCATTCAATTTCCGATAAGGTAAACAGGTTACTGCCGTTTACAAACAACATAAGGCTGGTCAATCCGAATTTGTTCAGAAAATCTTCAGGAACCGTATAATCAATCTGTAAGGTTTTCAAACGGAGAAAGGAAGCATTCTGTAGCCAAAAAGTACTGGGCATTCCACTGACTTCCCCTTCTCCGGCGCCGTCTTCCTGGGGCAGGATGGGGTATTTGGAATCCATACTTCCGGGCGTATACCGATTCAACAACAATTCCCTCAAGCTGTTTTGGGTGGTTCTGGCATGTTTGTGGAAATAAGTCCAAGCCCTGGTTTGGCCGGCAAAATTGGCGAATAATGAGAACCTTTTGTAGGCAAGTGTAGCGTTAAATCCGAAAGTAATTTCCGGAATTATCCCATTGTTTTGTCTTACCCTGTCCGCCGCATTGATGGTTCCATCATCATTTACATCCCTGTATTGCAGATCACCCACCTGTGTATTGGGCATAACGGGGTTGGTATCCACCTCTTCCTGGGTTCTGAATATCCCAATGGATTCATACAATAATTGGGTACCGATCATTGATCCTTCCGCTTTCTGATAATCAGGCATGTCCTGTGGTTCGCTGATATCAACAATTGTATTTTTGGCGTAACCCATATTTCCTGAAACGGTATAGGAAAAGCCAGATACAGGAGAAACATTATTGCGGTGTGTAAGGATCACTTCAAATCCCTGGTTTTCTATGATTCCGATGTTTTCGTCCGGCAGTACCAATCCGGTATAAATAGGCACCTCAGTACTCCTTGCCGTTAAGATATTGGATCTTCTTTGTTTGAAAAAATCCAGGCTTAGGTCCAGGCCACCACGCCAAAAGGTCGCATCCAGACCAAGATTGGTGTTCTCTGAAACCTCCCAGGTAATGGCCTCATTGGGTGCCACACCTGGCCTTAAGATGGCCTGCGTTCCTCCTCCAAAATGCGTTCCTATGGGATTGAGGTTATACATGGACATGAACTGGAATGGGTTGATCTGGTCATTTCCCATTTGACCGTAAGAAACCCTTAATTTTAAATTGTCCACGTTGGGGGAACTATTTAGGAATCCCTCTTCGGACATCCGCCATCCTGCAGAAAAACCTGGAAAAAACCCCCACCTTCCACTTATCGGGAAGGCATAAGAACCATCATACCTCAGATTGGTTTCAAAAAGGTATTTTTCTTTGTAATTGTAATTGATCCTTCCGAAAATGTTTTGGCGGCCCCACTGTCTTCTGGTCCCATCAGCGACCATATTTTCCCCGCTTCCGGCAAATAATTCCTCTATGGAGGAGGAGATAAACCCCCTTCGATAAGCCGTTATGGTTCTGAATTCTCCTTCCGCCTGTTCAAAAGCCACAAAACTTTCCACCATATGGTCCCCGAAGGTTTTAGCATATTTGATTTTAAAGTGCATCAAATAGTCCTTTTCCTTATTGAACATTTCCTGTAAGTCTGGCTGACTGACCTGACCACCCTGTTTCTCCAAAAATTCATCGTTTTCGGCATCGTAATTATAGACCAACCAGGTGTCTCTCCAGCGTCTTCCTTCTGTATATTCCTGTCGGTAAGAAACGTAACCATCTAAGCCTAATCCTTCAATTTGGGGGATGTTAATATTAAAGGAAGGTTTAAGGAAGGTCCTGTAGATATTGTCCGAAAAGTACCCCCCTTCCCCGGCAAGGTTAATGGCGGGATTTTCTCCTGCGTCTCCGGGAAGGGAGGCCGGTAAACCATTGGGGTAAAAGGCTGGAATCAACGGGCTGCCTTGTGTACCGAAGCCTCCCAACACGGGTCTTTTTCGATTATCCATCTCCCCGTTTACATCCAGGCCAAAGCGGAAATTATCGGTAATGTCCACATCTACGTTGGTACGCAGGGTAAAGGCATTGCTTCCATGTATCCCATTCTCAACTATGCTGTTTTCATCAATGTAAGAGCCTGACATGGAATACCTGGCCCTTTCAGTTCCTCCCCGAACATTAAGATTATGCATGCTTTGAGGAGTAAAATCCTTAAAAACAGTGCCCACCCAATCGGTATTGGGAAAGTTTAGTGGGTCGGTTCCATCCCTCATGGTCTGTATTTCCTGATCCGAATACAAGGGTGGTAAATTCTGTATAGTGGTCCTGTATTGGTTCACATAATCTGCAAATTCCCATGAATTGGCCATCTCAGGAAGGCGGGTAGGTTGGGTGATCCCCTGGTTAAAGGTATAACTGAAAACAGGTTTTCCGATGGACCCCCTCTTGGTGGTGATCAAAATGACGCCATTTGCTGCCCGGGCACCATAAATAGACGCTGAGGCATCTTTCAAAATGGAAACCTGCTCAATGTCATTCTGGTTAATTCTTTGCCAGGCACCCGTTTCATCCGGCACCCCGTCAATGACCACCAGAGGACTGGAATTGCCGGTTGTACTGCGGCCTCTTATGAAAATTTGGGCATTGTTCTCACCGGGTTGGCCTGAACGATTGAGGGTGGTGAGGCCGGGTAACAATCCCGACAAAGAATTGGAGAGACTGGTGACCGGGGCTTTTTTGATCCTGGTCTCATCCGTACTGGCTATAGACCCCGTTAAAGTCGCTTTTCTCTGCTCTCCATACCCTACCACCACGACTTCCTCCAAATCAGCCGTATCATCTTCCAGGGAAACATTGATTTGGCTTTGGTTGCCAATAATGATTTCCTTGGTTTCCATCCCTACAAATGAAAACACCAGGGTCTCTGCGTTTTCGCTGACGGTGAAGGAATAATTTCCATTTACGTCCGTAACGGTTCCATTGGTAGTTCCTTTTTCCACCACTGTCACTCCGGGCATGGTAAGGCCCTCCGTATTGGTTACTTTTCCGGAGAGCTCCCTGGAACCTTGGGCTTTCAGGCCCGCAACAATTAGTATGGTCATCGTAAACAGTAAAAAGACCATCTTTTTGGTAAAGGTATTTTCCATAACATGATTGGTTGTAGGTTAATAATTAATTGAATCATCCAAATAAAACTGATTTCTATTTATCCAATTTTAATTGCAATAAAAAGAAGGTAATCAAAAATAATAGCGATAACGTTCTCGATAATTGAAATATATTTTGGTAATAATATAGTGCTGCTTATCTTTAATACAGTTTTTTTTAAGGGATAGTTACTAAACTTAAATCCATGGAAAATTAAATATTAAAGTAATAAATTTTATCAAATTAATAATATTTAAATAAATAAAAATATTTAATTTAATATTATAATGATTTTTTTTTAAAAAATTAAACGGTGGTAAATGGGCTTATCCCACCGGGTTTCCATTTTTTAAGGTTTTTTTATATTTGCTGCTGTTGTATAAGTGCCATTTTAAGCATATTTATCCCTTCTATTTTGATCTGATAAACTAAAAAATATATTAAGTTTATTTCATTAGTCTAAAATATATTCATTTATTACTTATATTTATTTCTGAATTCAACCAAGCAAGCTAAAATGGAAAATAAAAGATGCGGTTTTTTAAAGAAAATCAGTTTGGCCGGGGCAGCCACAGCCATGGTGCCTTCAGTCTTGGCCAAAGAAAACCCTCAAAAATTCATCTCCTTAGAAAGAAGGGAAAAGGGAAGGGCGGACAGAAAATGGAACCGTGGTGGAAGATCCGGTTTTTGCTTTCAGGGCCGCGGCACCTGCCCTTCTTTGTAATGACAGTTATTTCTAGGATAAATGTATCAGTTGGGATCCGAAGCAAATGAAATTAGTATAATGAATAAAACCTATAACTATGAATTTTAAAATGAAAAAAATCTTGATTGTGATCACCATGATGATGTTTATGGCTTGCTCTGCAAATAGCCAAAAGGAACTGTTTAATGGGGAGGACCTTACTGGATGGGAAGTGTACGGCACTGAAAAATGGTATGTAGAAGATGGGGTTTTGGTATCTGAAAGTGGCCCTGATGCCGAGTATGGTTATTTGGGAACCAAAGAAAATTACAAGGATTTTGAACTGACAGCTCAGTTTAAACAGGATCAGGACGGTAACAGCGGAATTTTTTTCCGTTCCAACTTTGAAGGAACCAAGGTTTCCGGATGGCAGGTGGAAGTAG
>JBBDSB010000345.1:0-1113 GCA_040905205.1 Cyclobacteriaceae bacterium | reverse complement strand
ATTTGCCAGGCTGAATTATCAAATACCATTTTCTCATCTTCAGGCAGCTGTAGGTCTTTAATCTTCAACAGGTTTTCTTTAAAAGCTTCAAATGAATCTGGCTGAGAAAATTTTTTAAGGTATTCATAGTACACCCATGCAGTAGCCCTTTTATTCCAAATATCTTCAGGATCTGCTTCCATAGCTTGATTGGCCATTTTCAAAGCCTCTTCAAGCTTCCCTGCTTGTCTAAGTTCTTTGATTTTTTTAAATGACATAATCAGCTTTTTTTAGGTTGTTTACGATGGTTTTTATTTTAGCAAAAAGTTCAGGGCTGTTGCATTTATTTTCTAAAGGAAGTGCCCTTCCAAAGAAGCCTTCTTTGTTGTATTCAAAGTCGATAACACATGATTGGGCATTCTTTTCAATGGTATATCGTTCCCGATAGTTAAGGTGTTGAACGTCCGAAATGACCTCATTCTCATCTAAATTTTGACTGATTTGGTCAAACAGATTTTTCAAAAATGGTTTTTCTTCTTCCAGCGAAACATCAAACTCAATCTGTGTTAAAATGCCTTCCGAATTGTTTCGGCTTACAATTATCGGAGTTGCCCCTTCCAGAATTTTGGTAATGATTTCAAAAAGCTCATCAGAATTTGTTAATGGCGGAAACTTTTGAAATTTAGAATTGAAAACACTTTTACCGTTTACCCAATGTAAAAAAGCTGCCCTTTGACTTTCTCTTCGAAAAACATATCGTATCTCATATTCTTTTCTTTCCCACCCGACAATTTCTATGTAATATTTCCGCAAATAATGCCACCTGTGAATAAAATGGTCTTGAATGGTCAATGGCGTATCTGCTAAACCAAATTTTTCCAATTCTGATAAAACATCATTGATATTGATTTCAGCACCTGGATTTGTTTGACCTGTCAACTCATTAAATGCCTTTTGAACATTGATATCTATAAAACTCATTCCTGAAAAGGATGAATAAAAAGGTGGATTGATACAAAACAGCTTCTTATATGCTCTTGTAACTGCTGTGTATGCCCAACGGCAAAAGTCCGGGTTGATTTTTCCTGAACGATCGTGCTCGGATTCGAAAAAATTGAAGTTGGCTTTTGTACC
>JBBDSB010000344.1:0-1114 GCA_040905205.1 Cyclobacteriaceae bacterium | reverse complement strand
TTGTCCGACAAAAACCTACCGGTTTTTATCAGCCAAAAACGAACTTGCCCCTCCCATTTTCCATGCTATTAAGCAGTTTTGGAGTGGGAGGGGAAAAGAAAAATCCTCGCAACTCGGATTTTTAAACCATCTGAATATGAGAAAAGCAACCCAAAATGACCGGGAAAAAGTCGTAACCATTCTACTGGAAGCATTCAAAAAAAATAGGAGCGTCAACTACATCGCCGGAAAGGAAGAGGCGAAAATTCGTTATTTAATGGAGTACTCTTTTGAAAATTGCATGGATTATGGTGAAATATTTATCTCAGATGATGGCAATGCTTCTGCCATGATACAGTTTCAGGACCAAAAAAAATTTTCCTTGAAAAGTGCCCTACTGGATATACAGTTAATCCTGAAGACGATAGGCATCGGCAATATCCCAAAAGCCCTGGCCAGGGAATCATTTATCAAAAAACATTATCCCAAGGAGCCATTCACTTATCTCTGGTTTGTGGGGGTCATTCCGGAAAAGCAGCGGAATGGCTTTGGTACTGAGATACTAAAGCATGTATTGGATTATTCCAAAACACTTGACCGCCCCGTTTACCTGGAAACTTCCACGGAGAGCAACCTCCCCTGGTACCAAAAACACGGTTTGGAGATCTATACCGTTTCCGAGCGGTTTGGTTTCCCTTTTTACTTTCTGAAAAATGCCTGAAAACCATGACCGTCTTCAATACCGAAATACATATCGTAACCCTAGTATTTGTTATCCTGGAAGTATTTATGTTTTCCCACCAACTGGTATTCTACCTTCAAAAACCCAAGGAGAAGAAAAGAAAATACTACCTGATCCTACTTTTCTTGTTGATTCTTTATAACATTGCCGGAGGGCTATTCCCGGATGAAAATCTTCCCATGTCGGTAAAATTACAATATATTCTTGCCTATGGTACCGGTTTTAGCATGGGGGCTTATTTTCCCTATTATTTTTACCAGGCCTACAACATCCCCCATCTGGAATTTCATGCCAAATACGGGGTGTTAATATTTCTTATCCTGCCCTTTATTATTTTCTTTTACTGTCGTCCGACTAAAATTATTTTTGAAGAATTATATTGGATTAGGCTCT
>JBBDSB010000343.1:0-1117 GCA_040905205.1 Cyclobacteriaceae bacterium | reverse complement strand
GTTTTAATTTAAAAGATGAATTGTATTATTTCAAAACAGACCCCAAGGGTCCCGGCATTGAAGTGCTGGCTATGGCCAGTACACCAGGTAAGGAAGGCTTTCCTTCTGTGTTTGTAGTCAAACACCCCAAAGCCAGAATAGTAGGCATCGCCCTGGGACATGATGGGGAATCCCATGATCTGGAGACCTACCATAGCTTGCTAAGGAATGCGGTGAAGTGGGTAGCTAAGAGGTAAACAAGTGATGAAATCAAATTTATAAAGGCTTCAATTTCAATTTTGGCCTTATTTTATTTGGTAACTTTCCAAAGTTTTGCAGTACACGCACAACAGGGCACCTTCACCAATCCCATAAGAGATGGAGCTGACCCATGGGTATTTCAAAAAGGGAGCGAATATTACTACTGTACATCCAAAGGAGGAGGTATTTCCGTATCCAAATCGGATCAACTTACAGACCATGGGACCATGATCAAGGTATGGGAAGCTCCGGACCAAGGCTGGAATTCCGCCAATATCTGGGCACCAGAGCTCCACTTTATTGACGGTAACTGGTACATTTACTATGCGGCGGGGGAAAAGCCGGGAGGTCCTTTTATCCATCAGAAATCAGGTGTGCTTAAATCTGCTGGCGAGGACCCCTTTGGCCCTTATGAGGATATGGGGATGTTGTATACCGGTGATGACCTGACCGATCCGGCTACGGTAAAATGGGCCATTGACCTGACACCGTTTTTACACGAAGGCCAATTATATGCCATTTGGTCCGGCTGGGAAGAAAACAGGGGTACCGACCGTACCGTCCAGCACCTTTATATTGCAAAAATGAGTGATCCCGTTACCATAAGCAGCAATAGGATGAAAATTTCCTCTCCACAGGAAGGTTGGGAAACCGGGGGAGAGCTGGATTTAAATAAAGGACCCC
Source organism: Cyclobacteriaceae bacterium (assembly GCA_040905205.1). Taxonomy (GTDB): domain Bacteria; phylum Bacteroidota; class Bacteroidia; order Cytophagales; family Cyclobacteriaceae; genus Cyclobacterium. The sequence continues at coordinate 193 of JBBDSB010000343.1, read as the reverse complement.
AAATCCTCAAAAATGAAGGAAAGACCTTTATCATTTATTCCACTCGGGAATCCTGGTTAAAAGATTATTGCCTGGGGCAGTTGGAGTTGATTGGCGAAGATCCCATTGAGCCTGGAAACTGGCAAAAAACGGGACCGGTTTTCCAGGGGAATGAAACGGTCCATGGGGTGGGGCACTGCAGTTTTGCCAAATC
>JBBDSB010000342.1:0-1118 GCA_040905205.1 Cyclobacteriaceae bacterium | reverse complement strand
GATGGAATTTGAATCTTTTATGAAGTCATTTAAAAACCCCGAGGAGTTTGCCTATGTGCGGGTTGGGCCCGGGATTTAGCCAAAAGATGCACAGCGGCGGGATTTTTTGGTTACTTTTTTGGCCTGTAGCAAAAAAGTGACAAGGAAAGGAATGGAAAGATGTCAAATTCGCCCAAAACTAGTGGTGGTAATTCTCAGATACTAAAATGAAGTTTGAAAATTGTGTCACTTAATAAAAATGTCAAAAAATACCTATCACCCACTTTCCCAATACCACCAATAGGGTAGGAGTAAAGCTAATAGCAATAGCCTTTCCTAATCCCATCTCAAATTCATGCCATAACATAATAACAAAAAACAAGTAAAACCCCAACCAGAAAATATAACTTACCTCCTCCATATCCGACAGCCCCAATCCGATAAAGGAGGGCTGCTTAAGCATTTCGGAAAGGTTGCTGCCATTTGGGATATCATAAAGCACAATAATATAGATAAAGCTATTGAGGATAATAGGAATAAAGGAGACAGAAAGGACAAAGGCCAGTTTTGGGGTATCGTATTTTTCATCCAGCAAGGTAAACATCAGACCGGAGGTCAGCATGTAAAACACAAAAAGCATGAGCGGAACAAAAAAAGCAATCAGGTTGCTGATCCCCCGGAACAACCGGAACAGACCCATGCTTTCCAGTTCGCCGGCCTGAAGGGCATAGGACCGCCGGGATATCCAGTAAAACAGGACGGATAGCGTAAAAACAAGCAATAAGGGCAGGTACTTTTTCATCCGGAGAAACTGACAAATACTTCCAAAAAGGCAGCTCCCAACAGGATTACCAGGGTAAGGGCTGCATGAAAAATAAACTTTCGGTAATCGAATACAGGATACCCCTCAAGAATTAACTTCTTGAAAAGGTGTATCCCCAGGTAAAACCCCAGAGAACAAGACAGTACAATGGCTGCAATTTCGATGGCATGGGGTAGCAGATGTCTCAGAATTACCGTGACCGGAAAATCATCCCCAGCGACGGAAAAAGCGTAGCCCAACACCACCCCATTGTAAAAGGTATTTAGTTCTACTTTCCTAAGTTAAGTTTCCCTTTGGATCCTATACCTTCGATCGA
>JBBDSB010000341.1:0-1120 GCA_040905205.1 Cyclobacteriaceae bacterium | reverse complement strand
AAACTGGAATAATAGGTATAAATTATCTCCATTTTACTGCTCTTAATGCCTTTTCTTCTGATCAATCCCCTGCCGCATAATGTTTTGGCATTCTAACATCTACTATTTGTATTAATTATTATGTTCCCATTTGCTTTCCAAAAGATAAAAACAGGAAAATGCCTGGCACCCATACCCTGCTTTTCCGGAATCCTCCTTTCCTCCCGGCAAAAAAACTCCATTACCTAAAAACACAATTCCAATATACCGGAAAAAATGCGTTTTACAAACGACTGCTTTGGAATCCGTTTATTTTACATGCCTTCGTGCATCCAAACGGAAAATTGTTGGCCCCGAAAACCTTTGGAAACTTTCCAAGTACTCCCTACTTTATCCTAGCTTTACACTTTTAGCCTGTGAGCAGGGCATCAATTGTTTTCAAGCAAAATGTAATCTTCCTTTTGGGTGAGGAATTTCCCTTGCTTTCATTTTAGCCGTTTCAATCCATTCATCAATGATTACTTCTACATTAGCTAATGCTTCTTGATAGGTCCCTCCATCTGCTGCACATCCTGCCAGTTCGGGTACCTCGGCAATGAAAGATTCATCATCTTTACTCCAGTAAATGATTATTTCGTATTTATGATTATTTTTCCTCATCATCCAATTTTAACTGATTTTTTACAATAATATTTCTTATCTGCTTAACCTGATAGGGCTTTGCTTGTCCTGACTTTGCCTGGATATTTAAAATTTCTTCAATCCCATCCTTGGTCAGGATATGATGGCTACCCCTTACTCTTTCCTCAAAACCAAATTTAAGAAGCAAATTCCTCAATTCTTCAAAATCTATATTTTTATCTGAGGTTCCTCTAAGGATTTTGATGAGTAATTTATCGTATTTGCCCATATGCTAAATTTATTCAATATCTTAAATTTTCCCATTCTTTTCAAATTCAGTACCTAATAAATCAGGTAAGGCAAGGTTCGGAATGATCATGGGAAAAGAGCAACAATAACTGACTCATGCACTGCAAAAGGATTCCGACATTACAAATGTCACATTCTTTCAACTAAAAGATAAGTGGGTGTAATTGCAAATTACACCCAGCTGTTTACACCCAGAGGCGTTATTAAAACC
>JBBDSB010000340.1:0-6613 GCA_040905205.1 Cyclobacteriaceae bacterium | reverse complement strand
AAAGGATAAAGTCGGGTTCCTGACCCACCAGCTAAAATAATTCCTTTCATTTAGGTTAAGATTTAAAGTTTGAACAATATTAAATTCGGCCATGCTTGTAAGAACAACCATACCTGAAAATAAATACTATTAATTAAAATATCTCCTTCCAATAGGATTTGGACAAAATTACCACCATTTTTTTTCATCTTAAAGGTTTTGGTGGATATCCTAAATAAAAGCAAAAGAATCTTCAACTATTCAACACGATGTGTTAATTTTGAACGTTTTAATGATATTAAGTATCACCCTACCAACGAAAGTCCTATGAAAATCCATAAAATATTTGCCATTTTAATTGTATTTTTTTTGTTTTTAAACCAAGACCTTTCCGCTCAAAATTTTTACAAGGAACAAATTCCCAGAAATTATTATTACCAGGCCGGATTGGGGCTTGGTATAATGTATGCAGATAACGCCGGGCGATTTAGAGCCTTAGATGTCAAATTCAACCCTGCCTTGTCCGTAGCCATGGGCAGAAAATTAAACCACCTTATTGATTTAAGGGCATACCTTGGTTATCAGCATATTAGAAGCCAGGAAATGAATTATTTCAGCAGCCAGGTAAGGGATCTATGGAAAGAAACTGAACAGGCCATCATGAATCGGGGCAATGCGGTACATATAGACCTCATGCCTACCCTGCACCTATTTAAATCCAACAACCACACCTTTCGAAGAAAAATTGATTTATATGGGGGAGCAGGATTCGGCCTTTTAATGAATTTTAATAATCAAACAAAGATAATAAATGAAAATCAGTCTTCAGAAAACAAAACGCAGCTAGTGGGTTATATTCCCATCAGAGGAGGCATCAGTTACAAATTTGGGTTGAATGCCGATATAGCCCTTGAGGGCACACTTATGTTGACTTTTTCTGATGCTCTGGATGGTAATACAGGTTTTAATCGGTTTAATGATCACCTTCTAAATGGGCAAATTGTTTACAGAAGGTACCTTTCCGGTATAAAATCCACCTACTAAATCATTAAGAAGGTTTTGATGGCTATGGTTCTCAAAGATTGAACTTTCTTAGGTCTTTAGTACTTAATATATGTATATACATATAAATACATGGAAATGAAAAATTTAATTAAAAGCGTCAAACAGCTTGGATTTCAGTGGCAAACCCAGGATCCGTTTTTATTTTGTGCCTTTCACCATGATGTATTTCCTAAAGGGAATGGTGAAATGGGTCCGGATGCTCAATTGGAAGGCCGTTCCATCGGTCAGGATTTTTCAGGAAAGGATGGATGGAGCATGTATCATGGGTCAAAGATTCCTGGATTTCCGGCTCATCCCCACAAAGGTTTTGAAACAGTCACTATTGTAGAGAAGGGGCTTGTGGATCATTCGGATTCCCTGGGTGCTGCAGGGCGATTTGGAAATGGGGATACCCAATGGATGACTGCCGGTAAAGGTGTCATGCATTCGGAAATGTTTCCTATGTTAAAGGAAAAGGAGAACAATAAACTACTATTGTTTCAAATCTGGCTAAACCTCCCTAAAGCAAAAAAAAATGTGGAAGCCCATTTTAAAATGATGTGGCAAGAGGATATCCCCGAAGTGACCCTTAAAGATGAAAATGGCTTATCTGCTCATATCAAATTAATTGCCGGAAAAATAGGCAACAGGGAAGCCCTCCCTCCAGCCCCTGATTCTTACGCAGCCGATCCTTCCCATGAAGTAGCCATCTGGCATATAAAAATGGAAGAAAACGCAACTTTCACCCTTCCAATTGTAGATGAAGCCACCAACAGAAGTTTGTTTTTCTATAAAGGAAAATCCATTTCTGTTGACGGGGAAGATTTTCCTTCCGGTCATTCCCTGGATTTGGTTTCCGGAGCAGAATTTTCATTCACAAATGGAAATTCCCCCGCCTCCTTTATTCTTTTACAAGGCAAACCAATCAATGAAAAAGTGGTGCAACATGGTCCTTTTGTAATGAATAGCAACCAGGAAATCCAGGATGCTGTTTATGATTTCCAAAAGACACAGTTTGGAGGCTGGCCATGGAGCAGTCATGAGTACACCCATGCCAAAGAAATGGGAAGGTTTGCTATTCATGCCGATGGAAGAAGGGAAGAAAAATAGGGGAAAAACCAGGTGTATATTCGATTTTCGCCCAAATTCGGAGGACAATCAGCATAATTTTTGCTAACTTAGTAGACTGAAAAATTAGTTTCATCTTTAATTTTATTTAATGGAAATATTGGGAGTGGATATTGGTGGGTCAGGCATTAAGGGTGCACCTGTAAACATCATAAGTGGTGAATTGACAGCAGAAAGATTCAGGGTAAATACCCCTAAGCCCACCAAACCAGAAGCGGTGGCCGAAGCCGTAAAGTTGCTTGTTGACCATTTTGAATGGACAGGGCCCATCGGCTGCGGATTTCCTACGGTAGTCCATAATGGAAGATCCATGACCAAAAGCAATATCCACAAGAGTTGGGTTGGCCTTCAGGTAGATAAATTATTAGAAGAAAGCACCGGATTGCCGGTAACAGTGATCAACGATGCCGATGCTGCTGGTTTGGCAGAAATGACCTTTGGAGCAGGGGTTGGGAAAATGGGCCTGGTCATTACCGTTACTATTGGAACAGGGTTGGGCACAGGTGTGTTTTATGATGGGAAATTGATCCCGAATTTTGAATTGGGTAGAATATATTATAAAAACGGTGAGCTTATTGAATATTTTGCCGCTGATTCGGCAAGGAAAAAAGAAAACCTTACTTACCAGGAATGGGGGAAAAGGTTCAATAAATTCCTTAAACATACCGTTCGCATCATCTCTCCGGATTTATTCATCATTGGAGGGGGAGCCAGTAAAAAACTGGATAAATTTCAGGATCAGATCACCATTGATGTTCCGGTCATCGTTGCTGAAAATAAAAATGAAGCTGGAATCATTGGTGCTGCCGTGGCAGCGAGTTTAAAAATTTCAAAAACAGTTACATAATGACCAAATGGTTTTTTGTTTTTTCATTTCTGCCCCTGATACTTGTCGGCTTATCAGCAAAGTGCCAGGTAAATACCATCATGACAGTTAAAGGGGAAATTCCAGCCAGGGATTTGGGAAAAACACTTATCCATGAGCATATTTTAGTGGATTTTGTAGGCGCAGATAAAATTGACCCATCACGCTGGAACAAAAATGAAGTGGAGGAAATAGTTTTGCCTTATGTCCAAAAGCTATCTAAATTGGAATTTAGTGCCTTTATTGAGTGCACGCCCGCCTATATAGGCAGAGATCCCCAATTGCTTCTCGATCTTTCTGAAAAAACAGGGATCCATTTTATCACCAATACCGGATACTACGGAGCGGTAGACAACAAATACTTACCGCCACATGCCCATACTGAGAGTGATCGACAACTTGCCAACCGTTGGATCAAGGAATGGAATGAGGGTATAGATGGTACAGGGATCAAACCGGGTTTTATTAAAATCAGTGTCAACAATGAATCCTTATCAGCCCTTCACCAAAAATTGATCAGGGCTGCGGCTTTAACGCATTTAACTACAGGATTGACCATTGCGTCTCATACCGGAGGATATACTCCTGCTTCAGAACAGGTTGCCTTAATGAAAAAAATGGGCGTTCATCCCAATGCCTTTATTTGGGTGCATGCCCAGGGAGAAAAAGATTTAAACAGACATATCGAATTGGCAAAAGAGGGTGTATGGATCAGTTTGGATGGCATACAACCCAACAACATTGACACTTACCTTGAAAGGGTAAAAAACTTAAAGGAGGCCGATCTGCTCCACAGGGTTTTGATTTCCCATGATGCCGGCTGGTTCAGTCCTGAAGAAAAAAACGGGGGAAATTTCAGGCCATTTGACACCATAAGCCAGAAATTTGTACCTTTATTGTTGGAGAATGGTTTTACGGAGGATGACATCCATCAATTGTTGGTGGAAAATCCAGCCCATGCTTTTACCATCCAAATCAAAAAAATCCCTTAAACGAATAATTATTAAACTAGCATTTCAAACAAACAAAAACCCAGAGACATGAAAATCATAACCTTATTATCTTTTCTTTTTTTTATCGTTAATACCACCTTGTTTTCACAGGATGTAAAGATGAAATCAATTTTTAATGGTAAAAACCTAAAAGGATGGACTGTAGAACCAGAAAACAATATTTGGTGGGAAGTAAATGACGGCCATTTGGCTGTGCGTAATGACCCCACGAAAACCGGATCTACCCTTTGGACCAAAAAACAATATGGTGACTTCATCATAGAGTTGGATTTCATGATGGGAGATGGGGTGGTAGACTCCGGGATTTTTTTAAGATCGGATAAAGACCAGATTCAGATCGGAATATCAGGTTCCCTACAAAGAGATATGACAGGTTCCCCCTACATTCCCGGCAAGGCTTATCCGGTAGAGGCAAAAGGGGTAAAAGCCTTGTTGAATCAGGATGATTGGAACAAAATGAGGGTGAAAATTATCGATCAAACTTATACGGTATGGCTAAATGGAGAAGAAGTGATGACATATACCTCTGAAAACATGCCTGAAAAAGGTCCCATTGGCCTCCAGTTGCACCCTAATAATGAGATGAGCATAAAATTTAAGGATATCAAAGTAGGAAAACTATAATTATCCCCACCTAAGAAAACCTTAACCCACCTTTCCCAAACATTTTAAGTAACGGATTCTATCAGTTTTATCAATGACATAGGTCATGTTTAATCTTAAGGTATTTTACTTATTTTGAAATACTAAAAGTAAAATTTCAGAGCTTAATAGGTTTATTTTAAAATAAAACAAAAACTGCATCTGTTTGAAAAATTAACATCCCCCTAAATGACAAAAACATGAAAAGAATAATCGTTCCTATTGATTTCTCACCTTATTCGGAATTTGCCTTTAAAAGTGCTGCAAAAATCGCCGCAAAAGGCGATGCATCCCTAACTTGCGTGAATGCCATTAATTCCGATTTGGATTGGAAAAACCTTACAGAATCCGAAAAGAAAAAAAATCCTGAAATCATTGACCGGGAATCTGAGGCGAAAGATAAGCTAAAAGCTTTTATTATGGATCATAAGGTAAAAAATACCCCGGTTGAAGCTGTGGTGAAGGTGGGAGTACCGGCCCAGATTTTGGTGGATATTGCCCACCAACAGAAGGCAGATCTGATTGTCATCGGTGCTTATGGTAAAGGACATGAACCTGGAAAATTTATTGGATCCACCACCCAAAAAGTGATGCGGCTGGCCAAATGCCCGGTGTTGGCAGTAAAAAAAATAGTAGATGGAAGAGCAATGAAAAAAATGGTGTTTGCATCCCTATTCAACGAAGAAAGCCTTCCCGCTTTTATCAGAATGAAACCATTTATTAAAAACCAGGGTGCTGCCTTACATTTTTTGTATGTCAACACCCCTTCAAAGTTTACAGATAGCCAGATGGCCGAAACCAAAATGAAGACTTATGCAGCCGGTCACGAAGATTTGGTTATTCATCGTCATGTGTATAATCATGATGATGCGGAAAACGGAATTGTTGGATTTGCGGAATCACAAAAAGTGGGGGTGATAGGTATCGCTTCCAGCTCGAGGGCCCATAACTCCAGTTATCAGATTGGGGTTACGGATACCGTCCTTTTCAAAACCGATATCCCGGTATTAAGTGTGAAATTTGAATGATTGCATTTTAGAGGCCTAGGTTTGCATTCAAACCCTGGCCTTTATTCTATTCAAGGGATTTAAGGGAATATAAGGTTTGATTTAATACACTTTGGGCCATATATTTATGCAGTATCAATCCGATATCGCCTTATAAAGATGGAGTTGCAAACATGCCACGTGAGGAAGGCCATAAGTAGGAACGGTGGTATTTATTAGGTACCCCCCTCCACTTAATATCGATCCGTACCCACTTCAAAAACATAAGCGAACCCTTAAAACTGACAAGCTTGAGGCTAAAAACCGCATCACCGAATAAATTAACCTAAAGCAAGAGCATACGAAGTGTGGCAGCAGACATAAAAAGTGTCATCTTTTACTTCTAAAGTCCAAAAAATAAGGGTGCAGCCTGAAAAGTTTGGACTGCACCCTTAAATGGGTATAAGGTGACATAAGCAACTTTTTCTATTTTAGACTTCCGTTCCGTTGGATGAGGGTGTACGGGATTTCTGAAACCGCTGTTTGAGGTCTTCATAAATCACTTTGGCATCGGCAGCATTTAGATTCGGAAAGCAAAAATTTCAAATGATTTATTTGTTTTGATTTGCCCTCAAAAATTAAGAAGCCCATCATAGGGTAAAATATTCAATGAATTATAAGGAGTTTATTGTGAAATCTGGATTTGAGCCATCTAAGGACAAATGATTTGGCTAAAGCCAATGATGCTGACATAGCCAAAATTGCCTACAGCTAAAGCAGTAGGCAATTGATCAAAATTTCATAGCTGCCAAATACGTATAATATGAGTATTTTTCGGAAAACCTCTTTTGAAATTCAATTATGGACAGATGATTATATTTTTTTCCATTAAATAGTTCTTTCCTGACAATATGTACTGCTTTTTTATTATTGGATAAGTACCTAATTCAATCTTC
>JBBDSB010000339.1:0-1124 GCA_040905205.1 Cyclobacteriaceae bacterium | reverse complement strand
GTAATGAATAAAAAAACACCGAATTAATATTATATATTTCAAAAATCTCTTAAGATTGTTTTATTGTTCAAATTTTATTTGTAAATTTTAAAGCGCATTAATGATTATTTAAAGTACAATAAAACCCATATAACTATGAAAAAAATCACACAAGTTTTCCAGATAATTCTAATGGGATTATTGGTTGGGAGTTGTCAATATGCAGAAGAACTTTTGCCTCTTATTAAAAAAGCGGAATCCCATTTTTCCGATAAAGAAGGTGAAATGGATTGGAAGGATTTTAAGCCTAATTATGGTGCCTTTTTGACAGGCAGAGAAGAAGTTCCCGAGGTGGATGCTCCCGGCTCCGGAACGGCAAAATTTGAAGTGAGCATGGACGGAAGTGCCATCCATTATGAAATCAAGGTGGCCAATACCAAGGAAATCAGGGTGGGCCACATCCATCTGGCACCTTTTGGACAGAACGGTGGGGTGGTGGTTACCCTGCTTCAGTTTTCTGAACCTACAGGCCTGGAAAATGGCCTGATTGCCCAGGGCACCATAACAGAGGCTGACCTGTCCGGGCAATTGGAGGGAGAATCCTTATCAACTTTGGTGAGTGCCATGGACAATGGGAATGCCTATGTCAATATTCATACGGTTAGCTTTCCGGGTGGAGAGATAAGGGGGCAGATCAGCATGATTCAGGAGGATGGAAAGTTTAAAACGGAACTTTCCGGAGACGAGGAGGTACCCCCACGTGAAACCGATGCCTGTGGGGATGCCAAGGTAAAATTCAATGCAAAAAATACGGTTATGAACTTTAAGGTCACTGTGGAGAAACTGGAAAATGTAAGGTTTGCCCATATTCACCTGGCAAAGATGGGTGCTAATGGACCTGTGGTGGTGGACTTAAGGCTGGATAAGGTGGAAGGTCCTGTCAACGGTCTATATGCCGAGGGCAGCATCACTTCGGAGGATCTCAAGGGATTGTTGCTTGGCGGTGATCTGGAAATGCTTAGGGAGGCCATAAGAACCGGTAATGCTTATGTTAACGTTCATACGGACAAGTACCCACCAGGAGAAATCAGAGGACAGTTGAAATAAACCAATGGAAAAATAATTAAGAAGAGAAAACAGGTTGC
>JBBDSB010000338.1:0-6636 GCA_040905205.1 Cyclobacteriaceae bacterium | reverse complement strand
CTAAAAACCGTCCCTTACTATAGAAAAAGGGGCGGTTTTTGTTAGATTTAAAATTGCCATCATCGGTACGGGGCCCAAATCAAATCCACCCAAAAAAGTCAATTTTAACGATGCCTGGCACCCAATTTGTTCTGTTCATCCACAAGTAATTATTCAGGATAGAAATTGAGATGTATTCAAAATGTCAAGATAAGTAGGAAAAATCAGGTTATGGCAAAGCATGCTTTTCAAGTGATCTGGATGAATTTATCCTTTTAATAATAATAAGAAATTAAAATAATTAATTAGCTGTTGATAAGTCGTTAAACAATTAAAGCCATTAAGTATATGAAAAGAATTTTATTTTTTATAGGGGGATTGGTCGCAGGAGGTAAGGAAAGAAGGTTTATGGAACTTCTTACTTTTTTAAAAAACACAGGCGAATATGAAATGATGATCGTCACCACCTCTAAGGACATTGATTTCCCGGCCTTTTCGAAACTTGAGATCCCATTAAAAAGAATAAATAAAAACAAATTTTTTGGGATCAGTTCTTTTCCCTATCTATTTTATCGAATCACGACGGATTTCAAGCCAGACCTTATCCATACCTGGGGAAGAATGCAAACTTTGTATGTATTGCCCACCAGGATGATAAAAAAAATCCCCTTAATCAATGCCCAAATTACCAATGCTTCCCCTAATATTTCTGTTGGAAACAGACTCATCGATAAATTAAACTTTCGCCAATCAGATAGGATCTTATCCAACTCTTATGCAGGCATTCAAGCTTACAACCCGCCAAAAGAAAAATCCAGGGTGATTTATAATGGGGTAAATCTAGATCGTTTTAAGAACCTGCCAAACAAATCAGGCATCAAAGAAAAATACGGAATTACTACTCCCCTGGCTGTAATCATGGTGGCTACCTTTTCGAAAAACAAAGATTATGAAAGGTTTTTTAAAATTGCAAAAATAGTGCTGTCGGGTAGAAATGACGTAAGTTTCATTGGAGCAGGCCATTTTCATAGAGGTAAAAACAGTTTATACCAGAAATGCTTAGAAATCACGAATGGCCATCCAAATTTGATCATGACAGGATTAATTTATGACGTTGAAGCATTGGTGAATGCCTGTGACATTGGGGTGCTGTTTTCAAATACAGAGGTACACGGAGAAGGGATATCCAATGCCATATTGGAATATATGGCTTTGGAAAAACCTGTTATAGCTAATGATGCCGGAGGGACTAAAGAAATACTGCAAATTGGTATAAATGGTATTTTGATTATGAATGAAACGAAAGATGAAATCGCTCGAATTATTTCTGACTTATTGGATCGTCCTGAACAAAGAGAAAAATTAGGCCAATCTGGTCAAAAACTTCTGGAAGAAAATTTTTCAATCCAAAAAATGGGGGGGAATTTTATCAATTTGTACAAAGAAGTCTTAAAAACTCAGGTTTGGGATATTCCACCGAGACAAGGGGAAATTAATTTATAATTCCCTCAAGTTAACTATTAGATTTCTAAAAGGATTCAATTGGGGAACATAAAGCAGTTATTCCAGACAGAAAAAGAAATTTAGTAAATTAAAAATTGTTTTCAATTAAAGATAAAATGAATAAAGAAGAGATCAGATTTTTAGAGGGGGATTCAGTTTGCCAACTGTTGAAGGACAGTGAATTTATGGGAAAATTAAACGCTCTCTATCAGGAAAGCAAAAACAAAACCATTTTTCAAAGCCCAGGATTTATCAAATCCTGGTACCTAACCAAAATTTTAGAATTTTCTCCTATTGCCGTTATAAGTCTATCCGCCAACAGGCTTGAAGGTGCGGTTTTTTTTGCTGTGAAGCGGGAAAGATCAGGCAAAGTTAAGAAATACAAGGCCAAAATTGTGGGAGTTGGAGAGTATGATGCGGAATACCAAACTTGGCTTGTAAGAGAGGGGAAAGAAAAGGAATTCTTACCTAAAGTATTTGATCTGATCAGTAATACCTACCCAAAATGTAAGATGGTATTCAGGTTTATTCCATATCCTGAATGCCTAAGTTGGTTGGATGAAAATCAGTATTGGAAAAAATCCAGTGTCGTGCAGGCCTGCCGCAGACCATTGATGCAGATGTCTCACCCTGATTTAAATGCTGTGTTCAAAAAAAAGCGTTTCAAGGCAAAGTATAATCGATTTAATAGAGCCGGCAAAATGGAATTGGAAGAAATTACGGAGTTAAATCGATTTAAAGAAGTATTTGATGAAGTAATGGTTTTATATGATTTTAGACAGGGTTCCCTGTTCAATAAAACCCCAACTAAATCCAATCCCTTGAGGGGTCCTTTGTTTTTTTCACTTTTTGAACAAAATATGCTTCACGTAACTGTTTTGAAGTTAGATGAGGATATAACCTCCTGCATTATTGGTATGAAATCAGAAAAATGGATGCATTTGTCCGGTTTGATTACCTATTCCCCATTTTATTCCAAACTTTCACCCGGTATGGTTCATTTATTTATCTTGGGTAAATACCTGAAAAATCAAGGTTATGAGTATTTCGATCTTACACCAGGAGATGATGGTTATAAAGAAAGAATGGCCACAAATACTGATGATGTATATGAACTTACGGTTTGTAAGGATACTGTTTTCAAATCCAAAAGACAACTGAGGAAAAAGTTTCATCGGCTGCTCTTATCCAATGGAATCAGGCCTATGACCTTCAATCTTGAAATACAACGGTCAAAACATTTTATTCAAAAAAAATTAAATCAAATTAAAAATAAAATTTTTCCGACAAAGAATAATTCATTCAGTAATACAGCAGGACCTATAGAATTCGAAAAAAACAATATCAAACATTTATTGGCTTATAATGATCCACTAGGAACTTCGCGTTGGGACTTTCTTTCTTTTGCCTTTAATAAGGTGGAATCTGGAGAGACTTTTCTATCCTGGACGGATGATAAGCGATTGCTCGCTTGCATTTGGTTCACAGTTAGCTCCAACCAGACTGAGGAAGAAGGGCAATCTGCGACTTTCCTTCAGACAGATTCCTATATTCACCCCAAGGTTTTAATTAGAAAAGAGGAAATTACAAAACTTGCCAGATCAATCCTTCCGACTTTGGGGCATGATACTTGAAAAAATGCGGAGACAGGCATCTTCTGGGATCCTTAAAACTATACGCAATATGAATCAACTTTCAGACAATCTTAAAACACATTAAAATTTGAGAATGAAAATTTTTCTAAAAGAAGAGACAACTAATTTATTGAGGGATGAAAAATTTTTAAATTCCTGGGACCAACTTCTGAGTCTTTGTCCCTGGGCCACAGTATTTCAAAGCAAGACCTTTGTTTTGACTTGGTATGCTTATTACAAAGAATTCACTCCTATTGTATTGACGGATTGGGATGGACACAATCTTAAAGGCATCATTACCCTAACCATAGATAGAAATGGAACCATCACCGCCGCAGGAACCAATCAGGCTGAATACCAGGTTTGGCTTTCCACAGCAGAAAATAGCCATGCTATATTAGAAGAGTCCATTGGACTATTAAAAAAACATTTTCCCCGACGAACTATCGATTTAAAATATCTTCCTCCCAATACCCCCATTAAACAATTTGAGGTTTCTACAAAATGGAAGAAAAACCTTTTCATAAAATCATACCTCCAACCCCTGATGGCGAGCAACGAGGAATTATTGACCAGGGAGTTAAAAAAGAAAAATCGTAAAGAAAAAATCAATAGGCTAAAAAGAAAAGGAAATCTTGAATTTGAAATCATCACTAAAAAAGAGGCATTTATTTCCATCATTGATGAAATGATAATCCAAAGTGATTTTAGAAAAGGGGCTATGTATGACAAAGTGGCTTTTCAACAAGAACCCCAAAGAAAGGAATTTCTAATTCGTCTATTTGAACTGGGCCTACTACATGTAAGTATTCTAAGATTGAATGAAGAAATCATTGCCTCCAACGCAGGAATAATTGGTATCGATATGATCCATTTACAGGGAATCAATTCACATTCCCCAATTTATGCCAAATATTCGCCTGGTATATTACATTTTTTGATGCTTGGAATAGAATTGAAAAATACGGGAAAAAGTTTTTTTGATTTGACTCCAGGTGGTGCAAAGGGGTATAAAGAGATGTTGGCTACCACCTTTCAAGAAGCTTTTGAACTTGAGATTTATTCCGGATTGGATAACTTTTTGGCGACAAAAAAAGAATTTCTGAAAAACAAAATAAAAAACGTCCTCGATAAATTTCCTGAATACCAAGATAAGCCAAACTTGATAGCCCATTATTTTCAAAATATCCAAAAAAAATCATCACTGCTTTTTAAGAAAGGCTTTGAGATTTTTAATTATGAAGGACTTAATAAGGTTTTCAGCAAACACTCAAAAAAATACATCCAACTCGGTTCGGTTAAACGGGTAAATCTTTCTGATAGATTTCAGATTCAAAAAAATAATTTACAGGATTTAATGATTTTTGAAGAATCAAACGGAATCATTTCCAGGTGGGAATTTTTATATGATTGCATGAAAAGGTTAGAAATAGAACATCAATTTTATTGTTTAATTTCAGAAAATGCCTTGTGCGCAGTTCTTTGGTATATCCCAATTGAAGCTAAATCAGGGGAGTTTTCTTCATCGAATAAAAAGAATTTTGACCATCCCACTCTTGCTTTTTCCTATTATCAACCTCACCACTTACCAGAAACAATTGGGTTTTTGTTTTCCGTCATTGACCAAATCAAAGAGCCTTTACCGATTCAGTTTCAATTTTCTGGTCAGCAGAAAAAATTAAAAAATTACCTGAATCAAAAATTATAAAATTGGATTTATTACAATTATTATCCTATGAAATTTAACACAAGGAATATTTTGGCCTATTTTGTTGCCCAGTCTTTTATTTTTATGGGCTTGGTTAACCGCGCCAAAAAAAAAGCTTTAAATGGAGATCATATTTTGTCCATTTATTTTCATCATCCATCAAAAAAAGAATTTGAATTCACCATTCAATGGTTAAACAAAAATGGCTTCACATTTATCAGTATGGAGGACCTTAAAAAAATATTAAAAGGGACAGCCTCTTTTCCAAAAGGTGCCGTTCTGATCACTTCAGATGATGCCTGGGCAACCAATTTTTCAAATATGGCTCCGGTAGCTATCCAAAAAAAAGTACCCCTTACTATATTTGTTCCAACTGAGGCCATAGAAGAAGGAAATTATTGGTTCCGATATGCCAAACAGGCTACAAAAGAAAAGATGAAATTCCCCACTTCTGAAGAAATGAAAAAATTACCCAATCATAAAAGAATGGCTATCTTATCCGAAATCAAGAAAAAAATAAACTTGCCAAGGGAAGCCATGACCCTGTCAGAAATCCGGTCAATTACCCAATCCCCTTGGGTATCCCTCGGAGGACATAGCCACAGCCATCCCATTTTGCCTAATTGCGATCATCAGGAGCTGCACCTGGAATTGTCCTTGAATAAAAGAAAATTGGAGGATTGGATAAACAAGGAGATAGACACATTTGCCTACCCCAATGGGGATTTTGATGTAAGAGAAAAAAAAGCCTTACAAAAAGAGGGTTTTCAATTGGGATTTTCCAATAAGCCGGATTATCTTACACCATCTGCATTAAAGTTAAAACATGAAATCCCAAGGATTGGGTTTCTAGAAGGAGCTTCAAATGCAGAAAATATTTGCAGAATAGTGGGTGTCTGGCATAAAAACACCTTAAAATTATTTTCAAAATGAAAAATGGTTTACGTTATTTTAACATCTGACATAAAATGGCCTTTCTTAAATGCCAATACTATTAGCGCTTCTTAATTGATTTCTGATTTTAATTGGATAATCATATTTATTTGGTTTTGTTTTTGTAAAAATAAAATTATTAAAACGTTCTATCCAAATGTTAAAATTAAATAGTACTAATTCATCAACCAGATTAATAAAAATGAATTTAGTATCGGTCCTATACTGTACCATTAACAATTTGTATTCCGATTATAATTGAACTGTTGTTATTTCTAGGGTCACCTTTTTGGTTATTAGCAGGGAAATTAGCGCCTTTCCGGCCTAATAATAACATTTGTTCTACCTTAAAAAGTTATTGTATATTTGAATCTTAAAGTAAAGTATCCAATTTTAGGATAGAAGATTAAGATAAAAATCATAAGTGATTGATTAAAAATAAAAAATCCTGATGGAAAATTATTCTCATGAACCAATGGGTGGTCAACTGGATTTACCATCTGTCGAATCGACACCTAAATCTACTCATCAGGGTATTGATCACAGGCCTCTAAAGGTGCTTTTTGTATCTTCCGGGAACATGAAAAAATTTGATATCGCTCCTTTTATCAAGATTCAAGGAGATTCCTTAGCTTCAGAAAATGTAAATGTATGCTATTTTAAAATTAAAGGTAAAGGTATATTAGGGTATTTAAAAAACATTTCAGAATTACGGAAGTTTCTTAGTAAGAGAAAATTTGATCTTATACATGCACATTTTACGCTGTCCGCCTGGGTAGCAGTATTATCCTTCCCAAGACTACCTATCGTTTTGTCGATCATGGGAACGGATGCCTTTGGACGGTTGAAAAAATTCAGTGAATTTAAATTTTATAATAA
>JBBDSB010000337.1:0-1131 GCA_040905205.1 Cyclobacteriaceae bacterium | reverse complement strand
CCAGGGCATGGTTTTCGGCTTCATTGGTCCGCATCAGCGTCACATTGGGGGCCCATTGGTAAAAAAGCCTGTCCCTGTATTTTTCAGGTACAGAATCCCTGGTATCAAAATTCACCATATCCAGGCAACCGGGAGCGACCAAACAGGGAATACCCGTTTCCACGGCAGCAGTCAGGCGTTCCGGTCCGGCACTTAAAATCCCACCACAAAGTTCATCCGCCAATTCGGTGGTAGTCATATCCATCACCGCATCGAATACCCCTTCCCGGATCAGGGCTTCCATGGCTTTCCCCCCGACTCCATTAGCGTGAAAAGCCATTACTTCAAAACCTTTATCCTGCAAAATCCGGGTACATTCATTGACACAGTCTGTCGTGTTGCCAAACATACTGATGGCAATGCTTCCTTTCGTTTTGTTTCCTTTCTCTGTTTTTACCCCAGCCATGGCCACTATTGCCGCGGCTGCCTGATCGATGATGGGCAGGATAATGCTGTTCAGTCCGGCCACATCCACCACTGAGGGAATCAGCACTATATCCTTTAGGCCCACCAGGGAAGAGACATCCTTGGTGGCCAGGGTGGAAATACATAACTTTGGCAAACCCAAAGGCAAGCCCTGCATGGCGGAAAGCGCCAAAAAGGTACCTCCTCCCCCACCCATGGCCATCACTGCTTTAACCTTGCTTTGTTCACTCATGGATTTAAGGACCTTTTTGAGTCCTTTGGCCATTACTTCCAGGGCAAGTCCCCTGTCTTTTCTCTCCCTTAATTCGGAAAGGGACAGGCCCCCATATCCGGCAATCTCATCGGCTTCCATCTCCACAGGAAAAAAATCCGTGGTTCCAAATATGCCGGCATTGATGCAAAAAACGGATTCGCCCGAGGAAATGATTTGTTCCCGGAGTCGGGCAAATACTTCTGCCTTGGTATCAAAGCAGCCAATGAGGATAATAGCGGGATCGCTGGGGAGCATATCGTTAGATTTATTATTTCTCCAAACTAAATAAAATCCTTTTGATATCCATGATTTTTATCATTTGAAGGTTAAATATTTGCCGTCGCTACGGATTCTCCTAATCTGGGTTCGGCACTTGTAATGCAGAACGGCGGGGGTTCTGCAGAGGCTGATTA
>JBBDSB010000336.1:0-6708 GCA_040905205.1 Cyclobacteriaceae bacterium | reverse complement strand
AAGAGCCGGATCAATATGGCAAAACCCACACGGCCTATATCAGCAAAAAGGTAGCGGCGCTGTAAGGTGGGAAGGCCAAAAAGGCTAAATCTTAGAAATAAGCCCTCAGGGGCTTTTTTGTTTTTCTGGTTGTATGTCCATTTATACGCATGGCGATATTGACAAACAAGGATTCTAGTTGGGAGGCTTAGAAGTAACGTGAAAAAATATTGCTAGTGAAAAAAAATAAAATTGATTTCAGGGGAGGGTCAACTTTGAAATAAATTTGTTTAAATTATTAACCGATAAACGTCAAATAAATAGACAATGGAAGATATCTCCTTGATCGTAATGCAATTGAAAAATAGGCAAACCCAAATTGACCGAAAAATAAACCAGTTGATCGATCAAAACCTGGATCCCTTTCCCTTTGAAAGATTGAATAAGGGGAAAAAACTACTTGAACTGATCAAAAAGGTGCTGCAATCCATAGAGGAAGACAACCTGATCCAGGCATGGATCCGCCTGTTGTTATAGTTGTTTATTAGGTCAAATAAATATGTTGTTAAAACTACAACTAATACACAAATAGTAAATACTGATTAAATGGTATTATAATGATATTGAATTATTGCCTGAAATGCTGTGAAGCTTTTGTCTTAGATATTTTCTTTCAATATTATTCTTGACTAAGTTTAAAGCAAGATGTAAATGTTCCTTAGCTTTGGCCAACTCATTTAATTCTTGCAGAATTTCAGCTTTAAAAGTATGATAAAGATGATTTTCCTGAAACTGCGGTTGTGCTTTTTTAAGTGCTTCAAGGGTTTTTGTAGCGCCTTCAATTTTATGATAAACGATGAGGAAGTGCAGGTATCCATTCACAGAAGGCTTTATTTTCTGTAATTCTATATGGAGGGCTAGTTGTTTATCCCACCTGATCGAGCTATATGCAGTTGCCGAATTATAGTAATACTCTATAGCCGCCTCCAAAAAATAAGCAGATCTCTTAGACTGACTGCCAGCTTTTGAAAAATAAAAAAATCCCCACTTCAGATATTCAGAATTGTATTTGCTTCGATCTTGATTTTCCATGGTAACCAGGTTGCCTTCCATGTCAGTTCGACATTCGAAACGAGCGGCCTTAAAGCAAATCAGGCTGATCAGGGCATAAAGTGAATCTGTTGCCAATTCTTCCTTTTCAATTAATATAAGTGATAGTCTCAACGCTTCTCCACACAGGTCTTCTTTTATCAGTTCATCACCGTCACTTGCTTTATATCCCTCATTAAACATGAGATAAATAACCTTAAGTACTCTGGGTAGCTTTTCCTTTAGTTGGAAATCAGTAGGCAGTGCTAGGTTCTTTATCTTCTCCTTAAATTCTTTCCTCGCTCTTTGCAGCGCTTTTTTGGCAGCCTCTTCATTCATCATGAAAGCCCGGGCAATTTCTGTAACTGAAAATCCACCGATTAACTTCAAACTGAGGATGATGCTATTTTTTTCTTTGATTAATGGATTGCAGCAGGCAAAAACCATTTTCAGCTCTTCGTCTTCTATCAGATCAGGGATTTTTATCTCTCCTGTAGGTTCACTGCTACTTTTATCTGTGTGTTTATTTCTTCGCTCTTCCTTTCTTAGTGTATCTATGAGTTGATTGTAACTTGTTCTATAAATCCAGGCTTCAGGTTTATCGGGAACTTTCTGATAGGGCCAGCTCTTCATTGCTTTGAACAATGCCTCTTGTACTGCGTCCTCTACCAATTCAAGTTTATCACTGCCAAAGCGAGATAAAAGCATGGCCACAGTTTTTCCGTACTCGCGTCTGAAGTAGTGATCAAGGATTTTTTGAGTATCAAAATTAGGCATAAAAAAAGCTCCGTTTAGGAGCTCTTAAATTAAGGTTTTTGCATTACATTTCCATGGACGAAATTTCTCGAACTTCCACGGTACCTTCATATTCGAATATAGGACACTCTTTCGAGAAGTTGGTAGCTTCCTCGAGGTTTTTGGCATTAACGATAAGGTAGCCCCCAACAATTTCAGCACCTTCTGCAAAAGGCCCATCTGTTATGTCTTGTCCTTTTTTTGCAACTACCTTGCCTTCGTTGGCCAGCGGTAAGCCACTATCTAAAATTCCTTTCTCGTTCAGGCCATTCATCCAAACGCCCCATTTCTCCATGTGCTCTTGCATTTGTTGAGGTGATTGATTTACATTACGTCCGTCTCCTCCGCGAAATAAATAAAGATACTTTTTCATGATCAGTTAGTTTTTATGTTTTATTTTGAATTAACTTTTGTAGGATTACCGGTTCCTTTCTCAACCAGTTCCTGAAGACTTTTCATATAAAGCGCCCAATGAAAACTGCATAGACCGAAGTTATCGTTTTGCTCCTTCCATCCCGAATGACGGAACTTCACTACGATTTTGTCATTCTTTTCTTCAAGATCAAATGTGATCAGAGTGTCTATCCAATCAGGTGCACCTTCTTCACATTTCCATTTAAAATGATTGTCAGATTGATCTTCAACTTCAAAATCCTTGTGATAATCATTTCCGAAGTGGAATCGCCACATGTTTTCTTGAGGCTGCTCAGTGTGGGTAGTCCACCATGAAGAAAGTCCCTCTCTTGTAGAAAGAGCATTAAGCAATTTTTGGCGATTTTCCTTTTTTACATTAAACAGATGAAATATTGTTTCCATGATTTTAGCTTTTATTGATTGACGTTTACGATCACTGAAAAGGGACAATTTTATTATATTTTTTTTATGCTTTTTTCATTCTGAAATAGTTTTCTCAATCCAATCAATGAAAGTGGATATCCTGACATAATACTCTGTAACCCCATAAAGTCCTTCAATACCCCCTGTAGCCCGGGTACTTTGAGCGGAACTCGCCCCTGCTAAGTAATAATCATCGCCAACTTTAATAAATGCGGGACCAGAACTATCACCAGGCCATGAAATTCCTTCAAGTTTTGTAACACTTTCACGGGACTGTCGAAGAGCCAATATAGATAGCTCTTATCCTCTGTGCTACCATCCGCCAAATTGGTTGCAGCCCGCATGGTACCCGGATTTCCTTCTAAACCTGTTTTTCCTGTTCCATAATCCCCAATTCCTGCAACAATAATCTGCTACTCTACTTCATCCTGTTGTCGATAAAGTTTAATCGGCTCAACGGTCGTAATCTCTTCTTTTAGTCAAATCAAAGCTAGGTCAGGTCGCCCAATTTCCCCCCAGGCTGGATGAATAATAATGTTTTCAATACCTACAGAATCACTATCAATAATCAACTTGTGCCCATCTTTAATTGTCTCAGCTACATGGGACACTGAGAGCTGCTAAATTAAAAATAAGAGAAAAGCATGTGAACCCATATTACTGGGCAGAGTTTGTATTATTGACTGCCTGAAACATTATTTTTTTTTGAAAATGCTGAATGCTTATCCAGCCGATGCTATGAAGGCTTACGAAATATCCAGTGAGGTCAACAAACCGGCAAATAATTACCCTGAAATCCTGGATCCGGTTTCGGAATAGTGAATTTTGACCTCTTCTCACTTTTCGCACAGCTTATCTGAATAAGTTGGATTAGGTATTCCTATTTTTCCTTCACCGTTCTATTTAAATTTTAGGATCTTTAGAGCCGTTCGTCCAGGTCCTTTAAGTTCCCCTGTTTTATAACTGCATAGACCCTTTTACTGATAGAACCCTCTTATTTCCTTTGATAGTAGCCTTTCCAATGCCATGGCCTATCCTGTTCCCGGTTATGAACTATGAACCATGCAAAGATGGGATCAGCGGTTCACCTGCCAAGGGTATGCTGCGCCCGTTCAAAAAATTAGGGTGTTCCAGAGGAAGCCTTCCACAATTTTTTTGCCCGGCCCTTGTCTTGGGTATCCTCGCAGCCCCCGTTCTCTTAGGCATAATCAAAATTCAAACCTTAAAACAGTAAACGTCATGTCACAATTTGAAAAAACTTACATCGGCAAAGGAACCCAGGTAAAAGATCTTAACATCATCAGGGTATCCATCTCCAAAGAAACCCTGGAGGAAATCCTAAAAGACCACATGGTCGATTACGACGGCAAAGAATACCTGGTATTTGAAGTCGCCTCGCTTAAAGAGGCTGATCAATACGGCAAAACCCATACGGCCTATATTAGTAAAAAGGTAGCTGCGCCGAAAGTTGTGAAGGCTAGGAAGACCAAAGAGTAGGAAAAGCCCTTAGGGGCTTTTTTTATGTCCCAAAATGGTTTGAAGCCAAAGTGATGTTGGTGAAATAATTAAGCCCTTGGATCGGAAATAGATTTCAAACTGTTTACGGATAAAGAATAGGCCTTTCAGACGATTTCCAAGCAAGCATGAAATTGCCAGAAAACCGCTAGCAACCAGCACTTTGTACCAAACTACGAAGCTGCTCCAGTCCACAAAGTTGCTCGAACGCTTATAAAAGTGCTTGACGGTTACGGCTATTGCAAGAGAATAGCTTGCGGCAGCTTGGGGCATTTGTCCATCAATTCTCCGCCGTCTGCGGTGGTTCCGACCGAGATTGTCTGCAACTTCAGGCCGTTGGGAAATGAAAGATCAACTTCCCCGGCCAAACTATATCTCTGCAATGCTTCCCGCGATAGCCTGATCTCGATTTCCTGAAAAACCGGGATGCTGGAGCATTCCTCTGGCGAGGAAACGTACATATCACTGGTAACGAGCACAGTTTTCAACAACTGCGGTGGCAGTGAATGCGGCTGAAATCCTCTTGCCTCGGCTTTGTACAGGGTACTGTTGCTGCGAGTGCCATTATCGCTCACTTCTATTTTTACTGCCATATCCACGCCTTCCTGATTGCTGCCGGCAACAATCTGGTGGCCGTTCAGTCCCGTATTCACTTTATTATCTACGTCCAGCAGCACCCAGTAATCGATCTTGCGCTCGTTAAAGAGGCCGTTCGTTCCGATCAGCACCTTCAGATGGCCCTTTTCGGCAAGGTGGTTGAACACCATCGTTTTGTACAGGTCAACGGATTTATCGGCTGCGGCATAAATTTCGCCTCCTTCGTCCGTAGTGGAAGCAATGCTGGTACGGGCGCGGTCGGACGGAAAAAAAAGATCAGGGTAACGGGTGCGGGCTATATCACACTGCTCAACTATGAGCGTTCGACTTTGGGCTGTGCTGCCGGCACCGGACATCAGATTATCAAAGGTATTGAAATCGAGAAAGCCACTGTTGCATGCCACTCCGCCATCTCCATTGGCGTGGCACAGACCCAGTACGTGCCCCAACTCGTGGGCCAATACTTTCTCGGTATTTCTGTGCACCTCTCCATAGGAGGAAGGAAAGAATTCAAGATCGCCGATGAACAAAAAAGGCCGTGTGCCGGAATTGGCAAAAGCAATACCGTTGATCGGACTGTCCGTTCCATCAGTATTGACGAATTCCCGAATAGCGATTGCGGTTACACCGGTAGGCTGCATATTCCAGTGGTTGTCACAAAGAATGGCCAGGTCTTCCATTTCCTGCGTTAGAGAAGTGTTGTTCACCACTACGTCACCCGGTACGCCAACCGAGAGATCGGGATCATCGAACAAACCGTAGTTAGCGGTCGAACCGAAAACGGTCCCTAAGAGGATTTTACACTGTGTCCAGTTACATGTTCCTGCGCGCAGGTGCCGGTTCAGCAGCACCTCTCCAAAACTATCCTCGCATACCAGCGAAGGAT
Source organism: Cyclobacteriaceae bacterium (assembly GCA_040905205.1). Classification (GTDB taxonomy): domain Bacteria; phylum Bacteroidota; class Bacteroidia; order Cytophagales; family Cyclobacteriaceae; genus Cyclobacterium. The sequence goes on along the minus strand of JBBDSB010000336.1, from coordinate 1,010 downwards.
CGTCAATGGTAGGGGCTCCATTCAGGGCACTCCATTTCATTTCAAGCGTTCTGAAAGGAACGTTTTCCGGTAGGATTGACGGGAGCTGTAAATCGTCAGAACAGTGCGGACAACCTGAAGGGGGGGAGCCGCAGTTGCTGGTGAGCAGGAAGGCCATGGCACAAATCCATGACTTGAGGATCATAAAGGTGTTTCGTATCATGGTATGGCTATATGGGTTTGGTAAATACTTACTTCCCGAAAACGAGGCCGACTGCCAATCAATGAAAAGAGGGCCTAATACCTGCCAAGCTCTTTAGTGCCAATTCAGTTAAAAGGTAGCAAAAAATTACGTAAAAAACCAATACCAAAGCTCCGATACAGCCTTGATCAAATAAGAAAAAAAAATAATCTACAAGCCCTGGGTACAGACCTCTTCTCTGCTGTTATATTAATAAATCTCCGGAACCGAAGATGACAGTACTTTATCATTATAAACCACGTATTAGATAAGTCTAACATATTACCGAAAAAAATAAAGAAAATAAATGATTTATGTTAAAGGTCAGGCCAAAAGCAGAACTTTTTCGCCCCTAAATTCGCCCCTTATTTAAAAATAAAAACACTAACCTATTTATTTACAATTAGTTAGTGTTTTGTTCAGCAGAGTAGAAGAGGACGGAGCGTAAAGAAACAGTCCGGTGGACTGTTTTAGCGACGGGCCAGGTGGCGGGATGGTTTTAGCGATAGCCTGTCCCGATAAGCCGAGCGGATAGGGAGGCCGGGCTGCAGGGCGGCTCCTGACGACTCGAAACGAAGATAGCCAGGCAACTTGCCTGGCTATCTTTGTGCAGAGGAGGAGGGATTCGAACCTATCAATACTATTTAATCAAAAGGTGTCATAAATACCATATATACATATATATAGATATATTTTATCTTGGTTAAAGATAAGTATTGAACACATTTAATCAACTTTTTCGCCCCTGAATTCGCCCCTGAATTTTTTTTTCTGTAAATTTAGACATCAT
>JBBDSB010000335.1:2095-6731 GCA_040905205.1 Cyclobacteriaceae bacterium | reverse complement strand
ATGACAGAGAAAGGGCTGCTGCAATTCCTGTAGTAAAAGAATTTGTAAACAAGCCACTGACCCCTGAAGTATTTTGGAAAGTAGTGGATGAAAATTTCAATTAGGGCCTTTATATTGAGATCGGTCTTGCTTTTCAGAATGGCCCAAGCCTAATCCCTGATCAAAAATCCCCGGAAGCAAGCATTCCTACCTGGATCTGGTGTCATGTCAAACGCTAAATGGCAATTGCCCACGCTCGCCCCTCGGTCCCCTTAAGGGGAAGGCAGCCCACGGGACTGACCTTTTCTTGGGGGTATTGGAGAAAATGGTTTAAAAATTTTCTAAAAAAACCAATCCATAACAAGCCATGAAAACCTACCCCATCTTTCTCGCCTCCTCCTTCGAGCTAAAACCCGAGCGGGAGAAGTTTGGGAATTTTATTAGGAGGCAAAACGATCGTTTGGCCAAAAAGAATGTGCGTCTCAAACTCGAAATCTGGGAGGATATGGATGTAGCATTCAATAAAGGTAGCAAACAGGGTGATTATAATGATAGGTTAAAAGAAGCGGAAATTGTGGTGGTGCTTTTCTGGACCAAGATGGGGAAATACACCCGGCAGGAATTTGAACTGGCCTATCAGAGGTTTTTGGATTCGGAAGAAGGAAGACCATTGGTGTATGTGTATGAAAAAACTGTGACCCATTCCAGAGAAACTGAAGAATGGGAAAAGGAAAGCATAGCGGAATTTAAGAATCGCCTTCTGACGGAGGGGAAGGAACAGTTTCATTACACCTTTGACCATTATTCGGTATTGGAATCCCATTTTCTCCAAACCATTCATGACCTTTTTGACAAGAACGAACTGACTTTTGGGAAGATGGCTGAAAGGCACAGCCTTAAAGCCCCTTTTCTCCCTTCTCTTGTGATAGGAAGGGATAGGGAACTGGAAACGATTAGTGAGAAATTCAAAAACAAGGGACAGGTTATTCTAATCAGCGCCGAGGGAGGGATGGGAAAAACCACCCTGGCTTCCAAATACTGGCAGGAAAACCGGTATACCTATAACCATTGTGCCTACCTTTTCTGTGAAGAGGGCATCCTAAAGGCCATGACGGATGACGGGATTGGACTTGACTTACAAGGCCTGGATGATGCGGAGAAAACCAGGCAGCTGCAGCGAAAGCTGTCCGTGCTAGCGGATGATTTCCTGCTCTTTCTGGACAATGCCAATAATGCAGCCGATATAGTGGAGTTCCTTAAGGTCTTTCCGGGCTATAATTGGAACGTGCTGATTACCAGCCGGAGCAGGGATGTTCTGGCTAACAAATCAGATGAGATTAACCTTACCCATTTGGATCCTGAAGATGCCAAGGCCCTTTTCCAAACTTTTTATTCAGAGGACAATGGGGATTTTGAGGTTTTGTTGGAGAGGCTGCTGAAAGCAATCCACTACCATACCCTGGTAATTGAGGTATTCGCCAAAAACCTGAAAGAAGCCTCGGAAATGGGAACGGACCTGAAAAGCTTTTTGAATGGGATTGAAGAAAAGGGGCTTATTCTGGACGTTGATGACAATTTTGAGGTGAATACAGTTTACGATGATTCCGTACAAAAACAGGCAGCTACCACCAATGATATTCTGGAAATCCTATACGACTTTTCAAAACTTGCTGAACCGGAGAGATATATGCTGGTCAATCTCGCCCTATTGCCATCAGACAATTACAGCCTGAAGTTTCTGATGGATTTATTTGAGCCTGAGGATAAAAGGGCATTCAGGGACTGTTTGAAAAGCCTTTACAGGAAAGGCTGGGTAGGAGGGGCGGATGATCTATATAAGCTGAGTCCTGTCATACAGCATTTGGTGATCCATAGAAACCAGCATTTACTTTTGGAAGACGGGAAAGATCTTCTGAAAAAAATGCTTGCTTTGATGGAGTATGAACATGAAAAAGAAAACGCCCATGTAAAGTTTAAATGGATTCCCTACGGAATGCAACTTGCCCGTATTTATAAGGTCCGGGAAGATGGGGATTATGCATTATTTTTAAATTATCTGGGCAACTTATTAAGGCAGTTAGGTGGCAAAGAAAACCTTCTGATAGCGAAGGCACACCTGGAAAAAGCCCTTGCATTGAGCCTTAAAAATTTCGGAGAGGTAGCTCCTGGGGTGGCCATTAGCCGTTCTAACCTGGCGCTTGTACTCAGCGACCTGGGTGGGGAAAATAACCTGTTGGAGGCAAAATACCTTCTGGAAAAATCCCTGGGTTCGGACCTTGCAAATTTTGGGGAGCATTCTACTTCGGTTTCAATAAGTCGATCCAACCTGGGCCTCGTTCTTAGGAAACTTGGAGGAAAAGATAACCTGTTGGAAGCGAAGGGTTACCTGGAGAATGCCCTTACAGCGGACCTTGCATATTTTGGGGAGGTTGCCATTGTTGTTGCCATACGCCGGTCAAACCTGGGGCTTGTACTGAAGGATCTGGGTGGTGAAAAAAACCTGTTAGAGGCAAAGAACCTTCTGGAAAAAGCCTTGAATTCGGACCTTTCCAATTTTGAGGAGAACGATCCTCCTGTGGCCAGAAGCCGCTCCAACCTGGCCGGGGTACTCCGGGACCTGGGTGGGGAAAATAACCTTTTGGAAGCGAAGGCCTATTTGGAAGAAGCATTGAAATCGGGAATACGCAATTTCGGGGAGGACGCGCCTGTTGTGGCTTTAATAAGTTCAAGCATGGCCACTGTTCTCCAGAAACTTGGCGATGAAGAAAACCTAATGGAAGCGAAGGCTTATCTGGAAAAAGCTTTGGAATCGGATATCCGCAATTTCGGGCAGGATTCCGATGTTGTAGCCAAACGCCGATCCAACCTTGCGCTTGTTCTCCAAGACCTCGGCGGGGAAAAGAACCTTTTGGAAGCAAAAGACTATCTGGTAAAATCCCTTGCATCGGATCTTGCCAATTTTGGAGAGGATGCCCATAAGGTCGCTAACAGCCGTTTCAACTTGGCACTTATATACCAAGACCTTGGAGAAAAATACCTTTTAGAAGCAAAGGATCATCTGGAAAAATGCTTGGTTTCGTATCTTGCAAATAACGGGGAAGATGCCGCTTTTGTGTCTACAATCCGCACTAACCTGGGCTCGGTACTCAGTAACCTAGGTGGAGAAAAGAACTTGTTGGAAGCAAAAGCTCACCTGGAAAAATCCCTGGCTTGGGAGCTTGCCAATTTAGGGGAGGAGGCCACTTCGGTAGCTACTATTCATTCCAACCTGGCGTTTGTCCTCAAAGTTTTGGGCGGAGAAAGCAACCTTTTGGAGGCAAAAGCCCATCTGGAAAAATCGCTTGCATCGGAAATTTCTAATGTTGGAGAGGGTGCCCCTTTGGTTTCAACAATCCGATTGAACCTGGTGATGGTCCTCCAAGACTTGGGTGGTAATAGCAATCTGATGGAGGCGAAGGGCCATCTGGAAAAATCCCTTGCTTCGGACATTGTGAATTTCGGGGAGGAAGCCCTTTCAGTGGCCATTAGCCGTTCGGACCTGGCGCTGATACTTCAGGACCTTGGCAGTGAAGAAAACCTTTTAGAAGCAAAGGCCTTATTGGAAAAATCCCTGGCTTCTTACATTTTAAATTTCGGGGAGAATATCCATTCTGTTGCAACAATCTTTTCCAACCTGGCTATGGTACTCCTGGATCTGGGCGGTAAAAGTAACCTTTTAAATGCGAAGGGCCATCTGGAAAAGGCATTGGAACAGGTTATCCGTAATTTCGGCGAGGAGGACCCTGCAGTGGCATTATTTAGCTATAATCTGGCCTTGGTGTTGGTTGAAATCGGGGCCAGGTCCGATTTAGAGGAAGCCAAAAAACTTATGGAATCCGCCAAAAAAAGCTACTTAAACCAATACGGAGAGGATCATCCCACAATTAAAATAGTTCAATCTACTCTTGATAATGTAAACACAAAATTAGAGAAACCCAATAAAGGTTTTTAAGCTGAAATCGAGGAATAAAAGGCAAATGTCCGGAATGCAGTTACTGGATTATCCTGAATTCGTATTTATTTTTTAAAATGAATAGGTTGTTGTTATAATTAATGGTTTTTATCTAAATTTAAACACAAGTGGTTGTAATCCTATAGCAAACTCATATTCTTTCAAATCAACTTTTATGGACTCCTTAGCCTTTTCCCTGATCAAAAAAAACCTGGAAACGAAGGATCCCCATCTGGATCTGGGAGGTTGTGGGTTAACTGGCATAGAGAAGGAATTGGAGCTTCTGGGCCATTGGGACCATTTAGAGACCCTGATTATTTCTGACATGTGGCATGAACATGATGCTGGGTGGATCTTTAATTCCAATGATCTCGATGAAGTCCGGAATTACCTGGAGGATAAAGAAAAAATGACTTCCTGAAGCAGGGTAGCTTAGGTTATAAGATTGATCACTTTTAATTGCAAAATTCGTATATCGCCAAAAGGTTGGCTGAAAAGAAAAATTCCATATAAACCTACCCCATCTTCCTCGCCTCCTCCTTCGAACTGCAGCCCGAAAGGGAGAAGTTCGGGAATTTTATCAACTCTGAAAACAAAAGGTTGCAGGCCAGGGATGTCTTTTTTCGCCTCGAGTTAAAAGCAACTCTTTCCAAAATGGCCGTTGAC
>JBBDSB010000335.1:0-1995 GCA_040905205.1 Cyclobacteriaceae bacterium | reverse complement strand
CAGGAAATGCAAAGGGATCAAGCCCCGGTTTCAACTAATGAAGAGAAGGATAATCCTTCAAAAGATCAGACAGCGGTTCAAAATGCGGAAAGACCGGCTGAAGAAAAAGTAACATCCGGTTTATCCATTTTGGAAAAACGGAGCATCCGTGTCTTCGTATCTTCCACATTCCGTGATATGATCGAGGACAGAAACGAGCTGATGACCCACTGCTGGCCGGCACTGCGGAAATTCTGTGCCGAAAGGCATGTTGAACTGACAGAAGTGGATCTGAGGTGGGGTATTTCCGAGGAACAGAGCACACGCAGGGAAACCCTCAAGCTCTGTCTGGATGAAATCCGTGCCTGCAGGCCATTCTTTATCTGTCTGCTGGGCGAACGTTACGGATGGATTCCCGAAGATGATGCCTTTACGGCCGATTTAAAACAGGAACAACCCTGGCTCAAAGACCTGAAAGGCAAAAGTGTTACCGAACTGGAAATCCTCCATGGGGTGCTGAACGACCCCGAAATGGCCAAACGCTCATTTTTCTATTTCCGGGACCCGGAATATGCCAAAGAAAAAGGAGAGGATTACCTTCCTGAAAACAGAGCTTCTGAGGAAAAACAAACCGCCTTAAAAAAGCTGATCCGAAGTACTTGTATAGAAAAAAACATTCCCCTGCACGAGGACTATCCCAGCCCACAGGCACTTGCCCCTTTGGTACTCAAACAATTAAAGGATCACATTGAAACCCAGTTTCCGGTAGCGGATATTCCGGACCCCCTGGACAAGGAAGCCCTTGACCACGAAGCATTTGCCGAAATACGCCGCCGGACCTACATCGGCCGCCCCGATTACTATCAGGCACTGGATAACCACTGTAATGGAGACGGTACACCATTAATGTTGCTGGGTGACTCTGGAAGCGGAAAATCGGCTTTGTTTGCCAACTGGGCAGCACTTTGGAGAGAAAAGCATCCCGGGGATTTTATCTTCCAGCATTATATTGGCGGTACCCCCGACAGTTCAGGCCATTGGACCCTGATGACCCGTCTGATAAAAGAAATCAAGCGGTGGACGAATGACCAGGATGAACTGCCACACGCCCATGATGATATCCTGAGGGATTTTCCGGTTTGGCTGGTCAAAGGACGGATAAAGGCAGAGCAGGACGGTGTACGTTTTATTATCCTGCTGGATGCTTTGAACCAACTGGACGATACCGACCATGGACACCTGCTGGGCTGGCTGCCCGAACATCCGTTTAATGGTGCACTGCGGCTGATGGTTTCCACCCTGCCGGGCGAAACCCTTACAGCAGTGGAAAACCGGGGCTGGCAGACGCTCCGCATACAGCTCCTCTCACCGGATGAGCGTCGGAGGATGATCGTGGATTATTTAAAAAGGTTTGGAAAGCAACTGGATGAAACCCGGCTTGACCGGCTCTCTGTAGCACCCTCTGCAGCCAATCCCCTGTACCTGAAGATCCTGCTGGATGAACTGCGGGTAACAGGCACGCATGATAAGCTGGATGAACGTTTGGATGATTACCTGGAGGCCCCCGATATTCCCTCATTATTGCAGAAAGTGCTGAAGCGTTACCGGAAGGATTATGAACGGGACCGTCCCGGGCTGGTGGGTGATGCATTGGGACTGATATGGGCAGCCCGCCGCGGACTTTCCGAAAATGAAATGTTGCAGTTGTTGAAACCCGACGAACTTCCCCAACTGCCCTTGGCTACCTGGGCACCCCTGCGCGCAGCATTGGAAGAGGGTCTGGTGGAACGGGGCGGTATCCTTAACTTCGCCCATGATTTTCTTCGTGAGGCAGTGGAAACTGCCTTTTTACCCAACCTGGATGACATGGATGATTTCCGGGAAACTCTGGCGGATTATTTTGAAGCCCAGCCTCCCACTGCACGCAGCTGCGACGAACTGCCCTGGCTGCTGTGGCAGACTGAAATGTTTAAACGCCTCCGAAACTGCCTGCTGAATATGGACAACTTCCTGTTG
>JBBDSB010000334.1:0-6731 GCA_040905205.1 Cyclobacteriaceae bacterium | reverse complement strand
GTATAAACAGATCAAACCTGATATGATCTATCATTACTTCGATCAAGATATTGACCTGATTTATGAAATCGTTGAATTGGTTATGGATTTGAATATTCAGGACTTAAAGACATTATACCCGCTTTACGATTTGGGGGAATTTCAGACCATCGCTAAAAAATTCCATAAGTCTAAACCGGTATTTAGTTTTTTAGGTGCCGTTTCAGTCAATGAGGTCATTGAAAAAATTGAAAAGGATGTTGAAAATCATTTTCCATTGCTCTACCAAAATCTTTTGGGACAATTAAATGATTTGGAAGAGGATTTGAAGATTTTCCTTAAGAAAATCAACCATTGATCCTTCAAATCACTTAAAAATTTTTGAATATATTTTATGGTTTTTAGCTAAATTAGCTGCTGATTAATCCTCCCCGTTTAACCTTTTCGAACAATTGTTGATTGGACAAGCAATATAAACGTATTTTTGTCCTTAAAATCCATTAAATCATCTCAGAATACCACTTTAATCAACCCCATGAATAACAATTATAAAAAAATTAAAATTAGCCAGGTCTTATTGATCCTTTTGCCTGTTTTTTTGCTCGTTTTTTCGTGTAAGAAAGAAAGACCTGAGATAGGGCTTATTGCCGAAAATGGTATGGTCGTTTCAGCCCACCCCATTGCTTCAGAAGTTGGCTTGGCCATCCTAAAAAAAGGTGGTAATGCGGTGGATGCTGCGGTGGCCGTTCATATGGCATTGGCAGTTGTCTATCCCCAGGCAGGAAACATCGGAGGGGGAGGATTTATGGTGATCAGGGAAAAAGAGGGGAATTACCATTCCCTGGATTACCGCGAAAAATCACCGATCAATTCATTTAGGGACATGTACCTTGACGAGACGGGCGAGGCACTTCCGGAAATCAGTCAAAATGGTCATTTGGCATCGGGGGTACCCGGGTCTGTGGATGGAATGACAAAAGCCCATGAAAAATTCGGCACGATGGAATGGCCTGATCTTATCCAGCCGGCTGTGGACCTGGCAGAAAAAGGGTTTAAGCTAACCGAAAGTGAAGCAACCTATTTTACCAGGGCTTCTGAAAATTTAAAAAAATATTCAACTGTCGATCCGGTTCAATTTTCGGGGAAAAAATGGAAGGTAGGAGAAAATTTTGTCCAAAACCAATTGGCCAATACCCTTAAACACATCAGAGATAAGGGCAGAGACGGATTCTATAAAGGTATCGTTGCGGATTTTATTGTTGCCGAAATGCAAAGAGGAAAAGGTGTCATTATTTTGGAAGACCTGGAGCAATATGAAAGTGTTTGGAGGAACCCCCTGGTCGGCCAATATAAAAATTATAATATCATCACAATGGGTCCCCCAAGCAGCGGGGGCATTATCCTACTACAAATGCTGGGAATTTTGGAAGTATACGAGGTTTCCAACCAAGGTGGGCTTTATGCAGACTACCTTCACCTCAAAACTGAAATGGAACGCCGAATATTTGCGGATCGTGCGGCATTTATGGCAGATGCTGATTATTATCCAGTACCGGTGACAAACCTTCTGGATAAAGCCTATCTCAAGGATCGCTTTGATGACTTTGATCCTGAAAACGCTACCCCATCAGAACTGATCATGCAAGGTAATATTTTGACCATGAGCAAAGAGACCACCCATTTTTCCATCATTGATCCGGAAGGAAATGCGGTGTCAAGTACCACCACCCTGAATGGAGGCATGGGTTCCAAGGTAGTTGTGGATGGGGCTGGCTTTATTTTAAACAATGAAATGGATGATTTTTCTATCAAGCCTGGATTCCCAAACATGTTCGGGGTATTGGGTGGTGAAGCCAATAAAATAGAGCCTGAAAAAAGAATGTTAAGCTCCATGACCCCCACTATTTTGGAAAAAGACGGAGCATTGCATATGGTCCTAGGCACTCCGGGAGGATCCACCATTCCAACCTCTGTTTTTCAAGCTGTTGTCAATGTGGTGGAATTTGGCATGGGTATGCAAGAGGCGGTCAATGAAAAGCGGTTTCACAGCCAATGGAAACCGGATTTGATTTCTTTCGAAAAGGATTTTGATAAAAAGGGCATATTGCAACAACTTGAAGCAAAAGGCCACGAGCTGAATGAAAGAGGGACCATTGGCCGGGTGGATGCTATATTGGTGGTGGAAGATGGAAAACTCGAGGCAGGAGCAGATCATAGAGGAATGGATACTGCAGCCGGTTTTTAGTATTTCTAAAACCTTCCTCATAGACCCTGAAGGCCGGAGCACAGCAAGAAAAAACTTTTTCGGTTTTCAAAAAACTCGTATATACAGTAAAAAAAACCTTGGAGGTCTCTAAGACCTCAAAGGTTTTTGCGAATCGCAGCCTTTTTATTTCTAAAGCAATTTTTCACGATCCCAAAGCCTGTGTTTGGAAAGTGATTTCAAGAAACCATCTACCGTACTATCAATATAAAGTTCGGAAGCGCTTTTCTTTTCTTTCTTACAGCATGGCAGGCCAAGTTCTTCAATAAAGGTATCTGTCTTGGGAAGGACAAGTATTGGTTTGCAATGATTGAAGGCATCCATTACAAATTCCTTTACCTGGGCATTTGCCAAAATCTCTGTACTTTCCTTACCCCCATCCGCAATTACAACGGCATCATATAGGACGGATGACGTATTGAAAAGGGTTTCTGCTATTTCACCTTCCACACCATTATTATCCTTAATTGTACCTAGTTGTGCGGAAACCACCTTTAATTTTGCACCTGCTTTTTCCAGCCTGTTTTCCAGGTCCTTAGCCTGCTTACCATCATGGCCACCTAAGCTGATAAATGCCACTTTTCTTGTCTGGGAGGCATTTTTAAGATTTTTGATAATACTTAGCGCATCATCCGACAGAATTTCGGGATCTTTAACTATTGGTGCATAGTGTTGTTCATTGGCATCTGCCGGTTTTCCTTCATTCACAGGTTTTACCGGCTTCGAAGGCACAGGAACCCCAATGGCCTCTGCCACTTTTTTTGCCATATCCATATCAATATTAGTCAATTGATTGACTACATTTTGCCTGATTGGGGCCCGCTCCACTTTCGAAAGCTCAAACCGCAATGCATTGATCATGTGTTGCTGCTCCGTTTTCGTCTGACTCCTATAAAATAGCCTGGCCTGACTGAAATGATCCATAAAAGACCTGCTGCGGTTACGGATTTTTTTGGCATCGATCCGCTCTTCATGGCTATGAAAACCACCATCTTTCATCATGGCCTGGTAGGGACATCCTCCGCCAACCGAATTGGGGTGATAACTTGCTACCCCTTCATTGATCTGCTGGCGCATATGTCCATCCCTTTGATTATTCCTGACGGGATTAATGGACCTGTTAATGGGTATTTCATGAAAATTGGGACTTCCCAACCGGCTAAGTTGGGTATCGGTATAGCTGAATAACCTACCTTGTAAAAGGGGATCGTTGGTGAAATCAATACCTGGAACCAGGTGTCCGGGATGAAAAGCAACCTGTTCGGTTTCCGCAAAGAAATTGGTCGGATTTCTATTCAAGGTCATGGTACCTACCAATTGTACGGGCACTTCAGATTCAGGTACCAATTTTGTCGCATCCAAAAGGTCAAAATCAAACTTATGCTCATCCGCTTCAGAAATCAATTGGACACCAAGTTCCCATACGGGAAAATCACCATCTTCTATGGCATTCCAAAGATCCTTTTTATGGAAATCCGAGTCTTTACCTGAAATTTTTTGAGCCTCATCCCATAACACCGAATGGACACCCAGCTTTGGCTTCCAATGAAACTTAACAAAAGTAGATTCATTATTTTCATTGATCAACCGGAAAGTATGGACCCCAAACCCTTCCATCATGCGCAAACTTCGTGGTATGGCACGGTCACTCATGACCCACATGATCATATGTAACGATTCAGGCATTAAAGAAATAAAGTCCCAGAAAGTGTCATGGGCCGAGGCAGCTTGTGGCACTTCATTATGGGGCTCGGGTTTTACCGCATGTACAAGATCCGGGAATTTCATGGCGTCCTGGATAAAAAAAACAGGTATGTTATTCCCAACTAAATCGTAGTTTCCTTCATCTGTATAAAACTTAACGGCAAATCCACGGACATCTCTGGCCAGATCAGTACTTCCTTTGGAACCTGCTACGGTAGAAAATCTGGTGAAAACCGGGGTTTCTTTACCCACTTCGGTAAAAATTTTGGCCTTAGTGTATTTGCTCAGGGAAGTATGCAATTTGAATACCCCATGGGCACCTGAACCTCTAGCGTGAACGATTCTTTCCGGAATCCGTTCATGGTCAAAATGGGTTATTTTTTCTCTTAATATAAAATCCTCCAATAGTGAAGGTCCTCTATCCCCTGCTTGAAGACTATTTTGATCATCATTGATTTTAAGGCCCTGATCGGTGGTCATGGGTGCATCATCATTTCTCAAGGTGTTCTTTGCTAAATCCTCGAGTTTTGGATTACTTGGGTTTTTAGATTTGGCCATTTGGACTTGGTTTTTGGTTAATTGTATTTAGTAGGATTATAAAAACAAAATGCCTGAAACTAATGGGCATATCATCATCAAAATTGCTCTTTAACGGGTTCAATTGAAATGGTCTGACTTTACCTGCTTCTCTTATTCCCTTTACCGATTCGGTATTTATCAAGAATAAGCATGAATATTTTTATAAATAATTTACAAACATCTTGCCAAGATTAAATGCTCCGAAGAGATATATAAAAAAATAATAGGTAATTTTTATATAATAATCATGGCTCCCTATTGGGTGATAAGTAATTCATGATTTAATAAATTATTAAAAATAAAAGGCAAAAAAAAAACAGAATAATTCTATCTTTTAAATAAAAAACTCTATTTTTTCCTGTATGGCTTTTACCCTCCTGAATCCGATTGCCTTTAAAAGCAAAAACTTAATATCGGTATAAAGGGTTCTTTCCGAGGATTTAAAATTCCTGCCATTTTCCAATTGCATTTTTCCCTGTGGCAAATCCTGACTGTTTTGGATAATATCCAATACCTGGGGGGCAATTTTGGCTAGCAGGATAGTGGTTTTAAAATTTACTGCCACTTCTCCGTCCCCCTTTTCAATCTTTGGCCGCACCTGTGCCAGGATATTTCCGGTGTCCACTCCTTTGGATATATAATGTAAGCAACCACCGGCATATTCATAATCCTGATGATATAACGCCCAAAATAAAGTATCATTTCCCCTGTATTGAGGAGCCATTCCGTAATGGTTGTTGATGGCAGCGATTTTGGGAATTCGGATAATGGCTTCTTTCAAAATGGGTGCCTGGGAAGTGAAAATAATATCCGGATTTAACCCTTTAATAAGGGCCTCGCCTTTATCTGTATTAATCTCCTTAGAAGGAAATTGAATCTTTTCACAGTCTAATCCTTCATACCCATTATTCTTGAAATACCTGCTTAACTCGAAGTTATGCAGCTTTTTGAGGATTTTTTTTCCTTTTTTATTAACCCAATTTCCGAAGTTTATTTCAGTCACCTTTTTGGATTCAGCAAAAAGATTGATGAGCGTCACATTGGTGAAATTACGAATAATTTCCTGTACCACTATCCTATCACGAGGCGCTAGTCCACTGATAATTACAATTTTCATTTCAATAATGTATAAAAAACATTTGGTGCTGACAAAATAAATAGATAATATCGTTCCATTCAAAGAATTTATTAAATTCGGAACATTTAAATATGTGAAATGTTTATAACTTATGTTTCGCAGTACAAGTTTCGTCACAATTTTTGCCTGAAACCGCCAAAACTATATTTTATTCCTTTATTAACTAATAATTTTTGACCCCCCTGGGGTCCGTCAACAAACAGATAAGAACTGTAGAATGTGAATTTAATTAAACTTTAAACCAATGTGCGAAACTTAAGTTACTTTATACTTCGAATAGTAAACATTGGTTTTTAATACCCAATGAGGCCTTACTTCTTTCAGATTTTTTAACAATTCAGCAAATGGATCTGACTCATTAAATTTTTTAACGAACATTCCATAATTCCATGTACTGCTCAATAGAATATGAGCCAATTCCTTCGCATCCACAGTAATTTCGATTTGCTCCTTATTCGACTTCATTTTGTCAAAGTCGGTTTGATCATCAAAATTGACTTCAAAATCATAATTACCGGGTTTTTCTTTTCTTTTGATTTTATTTTGGTCCAAAACATCATCCAAAATTATTCCAAAATCATAGCTTATGATTATCGAATTATCATGGCATATTCTAAAGAGTTCTTTTATCAATAAGGGTGATTTGGCATAGTTCAAAGATCCGGAAAAAGTAACAAGATCGATTTTTCTGTTATACATTGGAATGGTATGGCCATCATATAAAAGAAATTTTACGTTTTTACCGGATTTGGCTTTATTTAACATGGCAGCGCTGGGATCAATACCATACACTTTAGTACAATATTTGGCCAATGCCATGGTAGATATTCCGGTGCCACAACCAATATCCAGCCCGTTTTCAAATGTCTCTTTCCTTGAAAGGCATTTCTCAAGAATAAATTCATGAAGCTGGGGTCGATAGGCGGCATAATGCCTGGCGGTTATTTCATTGTATTCTTCTTTCTTCTCCATGAGATTGGTCTTCCTTTTTACACCCGTAAAGGCTGCCAGCAAATGAACGCTAAAATCCTGAGTCGACGTAATTTCGAAAAAAAACCGTCATCGGTA
>JBBDSB010000333.1:0-6733 GCA_040905205.1 Cyclobacteriaceae bacterium | reverse complement strand
TTTATGCAGTTAACGGCAAACAGTTTATTGTCATTGCCGCTGGGGGCGGCAAAATAGGAACAGCCTCTGGAGACAGTTATATGGCTTTTAGCCTTCCTGAACAAGAGGGATTTTGAATCAATTCAAAGGGGTTCCTTTTGGGTCTTTAGAAACAAATGGATCGTAGGGATAGGTTTCCGGTAAAATTTTAATACCAGTTGTCACTTTCATGGGGGCATTTCCTGGAAAGGTCATTTCCACGAAATGGCCTTTCCAACCTTTCTCAGGTGCGGCAATTGGGATGTGGTACTCCCCATCGGGAGAAATGGGAATCTGGCTTTCTTTCCATCCTGGTCCAAATTCATCTATCCTAAAATCCCGGGCATCTTTATTATGAGCTTCCCAAAGCTTGATCGCCACCGGAGGATTTTGGGGATTCGTTGTAATATAAATTTCATCTTCATGGACCTCCCATTTGTAATCGGGTCTGTTTTCCTTTTTAAGAACTCTGGAATAAAACCCCAACAATACCTGTGTGGCATCTGTGTCATCTAAAGAATGTCCGGTATTTGGAAAATAGGCCAAATGTTTTTCCCCTGGGAGGGAACCCCAATAAAACTTCCAACTGTCTGGTAGGAAAAATTGGTCTCCAGAAGCATTCAACAGTAATTTTGGGATTTCTTTAAATCGATCCAGGTATTGGTAGGGCTCCGTTATTTCCATTAACCTCTGAAATTCATGGGTTGCCATATAATCAAAAATCTTTTCGCGTTCATAATCTTTCACTGCAGGTGCCCAAAATCCATAAGCCTGCCAATGGTGTTGAAAAGACGGTACCAGGTTCAACATATCAATGACAATAGGCACCATTCCCACCACTCTGTCGTCCACAGCAGCAGTAGACCAGGTTGTCCATCCTCTTTTTGATCCCCCTGCCACCACATATTCGCCCAAAGATAATCCCAGTTCCTTTGAAGTATATTCCACCACAGCATCCATGGCCGAAACCACCGCCTTGGTCATGGGTAACCTGGCCAGCCAAATGGCATCCTTATCATTGGCACCTCTTTCCATGAATTCTCTCCATCCATAAGCAATAAGCCCGTCTTCCTTTCTGTTTTTGACACTGTCTCCCTGGTAAGAAATGGGTTGAAAAGGTATATTATGCACTTTTATGGCAGGGGATTTTGTAGATAAGGCAGCCTGAAGAATAAGCGGATCAGGTTCTTCGGGAAGGCTGGAAACTTTGCTTCCTCCCGTAACCATCAAAAGGGAGGTTTGGTGGGCCAAATCCTCAGGGATCACAAAGGACACCCAATGCCACCAGGAAGGATCATCCACCTCAGTGGTGCTCAACCAATTCTGAGAGGTCATTTTGAGCACATAATACTTAAACCCTTTTCCAATATCCTGATGAACCAATTCATACTCAAAAGTGCCATCTTTATCGTCGATATAGGCTTCCAGGATCTCTATTCCTTTTTTGGTGGATTTTTCCTTATTATCAATTACCTGAGGCTGGCATTGGGACAGAAACAGAAGAAACAGAACCGGGGAGAAAAACCGGACGATCATTTTATGAAAGGGATGACTCACTGATCCATTTTTTGGTTAAAAGAAATTGAATTATTTCAGGTAATACTATTTAAGTCATTAAAGGGCCATTAGTAGAAAGGCCCTTCTTCCAAAATGATTTCAAGCTCAGGTTTATGAGCTTGAAGGGCTTCAATCAGATCTTTCTTAACAGGGGTCCCAAACAGGTATAATTTTTCCAAAACCGGAAAATTCAAAATATGTAAAAGATTTCCGTCTTCGAGAGGAGTAAATGAAAGGTTCAGTACCTTTAAGTTTGGATTTTGCTGTAAATAAGGTAATCCTGTTCCAGAAATGGCTGTTTTTTGCAAGACCAGGCGTTCCAGGTTGATCATTTTACCCAAATAATAAAGCTCATCATCGGAAACATTACTGGAGGCCAGGGATATCCTTGAAAAATAAGGAGCATAAGGCATTAGTTTAAGAAGTTCCTGGTTAGATATGGGTTGGGGAGGAAATTTCATTTTCAAACCCAAAAACCTACCCTCAGCATCCTTATCCCTTTCTATATTCATACCCAGGGGAGCCCCAATGGCCTTAAGTTTTTTACTTGTTTCCTCAAAAGCTTCTTTTTCCTTCAATAAACTGATTTGTGATTCTTGTATGGAAGGAAGCATCTTTTGTAAGGTTTTTTGGATCACTTCATTCCGGATTTCCCCATATTTTAAGGTGTCGGAGGCACCTTCTTCCACCCAAAAAGTAATTAAATCAATTTCACCCTGAGTCAGGTTGGCTTTGCCTTCAGGAGGCATACGGTCCTCATCTTCCTCAGGTAACATGATCCGTGCTATCAGTTCGCTTTTGGATACATCATGGGGTGTTACGGCCTGATTTCCGCTTTTTCCGGCTTTAAGCAAGGCGGTATGGCTGCTTAACATTAAATCACCTTTGGATTTGTTTTCATTATGACAATTGGCACATTTTGATTCCAAAATAGTGGCTATCATATTTTCATATAGCAGCATTTCCTCCAAAGGCTTTTTTTCCCCAAATTTTTTTTCGGGAAAAATTTTGGCTAAAGGGTCCGAAAGATAATCTTCTCCGTGGGTAAGGGATCCACCCATATGGCTGGCATAGAGCAGGCTTACATTGGAAAAGCCTAAAAGCACATAGAAAGTCCATTTATACCACTGAGGTTCCTTGTTTTTATCGGCTCCATAAAAGTAGATGGCTGTACATAAGGAAATTCCTGTCCCCGTAAGTAGGGCACCCAGAAAGTGATTATTGACCAGTTTTCCACCATATTCTTCATTCACAAAAAGAAGGTATCCTGCGAGAATAGTGGAAAAAGATAAAATAGAGGTTAATAAAAGTAAAATTTTAATGACTATGGGATTTTTAAAAGCTGTATTTAATTGACCCAGGATGATAAAACCAGTCACCAACAAAAACAAAACTATTGGAAAATGAAGGATCAACGGATGAAACCTGCCAATCAGATGTAAGATGGGATGGGAACTTTCCATGGCCTCAGGCAAAAAATAGATTATGCCATAGCCTCCTATAAAAATCAAGGGTAGGACGATGCCGATTAATTTCACAATGTATTGAATAGTTTTTTTGTTTTTGTTAAATTAATTTCACATCTCCATAGCCATAGTTTTTTGGAGTAAAGGAAAATGGCTGTGTAAATTGGAGGACCTTTATTATACCATGATCTCAGTAAGCGCCCGGGTGCTGTCGGCAAATTGATCCTGCTCTATCCCCACAGTTTGAATCCAAGAGGTATAAAGGTTAGAAAGGGGGGTATTTTCTTCAAAAACCAAATTTTGGCCGGATTTGATTTTTTTACCTCCATGACCACCCACGATAATGGGTAAATCCCTGGGGGAATGACGGTTGCCATCTCGGAGCCCGGAGGCGAACATCACCAATGAATTGTCCAGAAGGGTTCCGTTTCCTTCTTTTATAGATTTTAATTTATCTAAAAAATAAGCAAATTGTTCAAGGTGCCATTTAGTAATACGGTCGTATTGTTCCATTTTTTCGGGATGATTCATATGATGGGACAAGGAGTGATGTGCTCCGCTTACCCCTTCCAGAAATGAAAAGTTCCGGTTACTGACAGAATTCCCGAACATGAAAGTAGCCACCCTGGAGGCATCGCTCCATAAAGCCAATGCCATGATGTCAAACATTAACCTGGTTTTTTCCGTGATATCCACACCGGCATACACCTCTACATACTCATCAATATTCTGATTGACCCTAATCAGTTCTCTTTTGATATCAGGGGTTATATTTTCTGAAAAACTTTGGATGTTGGATTGGTTATTGATCCGTTTTTCAATGGACCTGATGGATTCCAGGTATTCTTCCAATTTGTCTTGATCTGACCTTCCCAAATTGTTTTTCAGGGATTTGGCATCATCCATTACAGCATCCAGAATACTGCTTTTATGTGGGTTTTCCTTAATTTTGGCACCAGGGACAAAAGATTTGAACAAACGGTCAAAAGCTAATCTTGGGTCAATTTCTTTAGATAGCGGGGTGGTTGCATTCTTCCATGAAATGCTGCTGGCATATAGTCTTGTAAAACCCACATTGATATCCACACCTGTTTGTATCCTATCCAAACCATATTCGAGCGATGGGAAAAGTGTTTCATTTTTATAATGGTTGGCAATGACCTGATCGATGGAAATACCTCCGCTGTTAATGTTATCTCCTGCCGTTTTTTGAATAGGCATACTGGTAAGCAGATTGGCAGTTTTGGCATAGTGGCCATCGGCCCCTTGAAATATGGCATTTCGGTTCATCAATTGGCCCAAAACCAAGATATCATCCTTTAGGTGAATTAGGGGTTCCAGCGTAGGAGAAAGTTGAAAATTTTTACCCAAACCTTCCGGTGTCCATCTCCCGGGATGTACCCCATTGGGCATAAACATAAATGCGGAACGTACAGGAAAACCATCATTGGAAACTGAATGTAAAGTTAGGGGGGAAGCCATGGCTTCCATAAATGGTAAAGCAATGGCAGCACCCATTCCTTTTAGCATTTTTCTCCTTGATATTTGCCACTTTTTTTTCATTGCATCAGTAATTTAACAATATTTCTTCAATATCAAATTGGAATTCACCGAATTAGATTTAATCAATTTCATTGACTCTTTTTTGAAAATCCTTTATTTTCATCCGGAATGGATAACTGCTTACCAAACTGGCAATAAAAGTATCCGGCCTAAAATTATCTTCCAGCAAAACCTGCGTTAGTTCCCTTATGGCTGTTTCATCTGAAAAGGTCATACTGCGTCCAACTGCAAATGAAAGGAATTTTGTGGATAAATTTCTGGCGAATTTTTCTTTTTCGTCAACCAATAACCTTTTTAATTCACCAGGACCATCAAAGGTTTCTCCGGTGGCCATTATCCCGGATGGATCAATGGGTACCTGGCCATAGCTTTCCCTCCATTTTCCATCCGCATCAAAATTTTCCAATCCCAGCCCCAGCGGATCCATTTTTTCATGGCAGGATTGGCAGGCGGGATCAGACCGGTGCCTTTCGAGTAAAGCTTTCAGTCCAAGTTCCTCATGCAATCCCTCGTCTTCCGGAAGTTCGGCTACATCAGGTGGTGGAGGGGGCGGAGAGGTTCCCAAAATTTCCTCCAACACCCATTTCCCCCTTAAAACAGGACTGGTCCGTGTGGGCAATGAAGTGACGGCAAGAACACTTCCCATGCCCAAAAACCCTCCTCTGTTTTCAGTGCTTAGTCCCACTTTTTGAAAATGCTTCCCTTTTACCCCCGCAATCCCATAATAATCGGCCAGTTCCTCATTTAAAAAGGAATAATCACTTTGAATGAGATCCAGAAAATTTTTGCTTTTTGTAAGTACATGGTGAAAATAGGAGGTAGTTTCTTCAAACATAGCATTTCGGATGTCCTGGGTAAATTCCGGAAATTTTTTCAGATCAGCCAGGGGGGCATTGGGATCTTTGAGTTTGTTGATGCCCAACCATTGGCTTACAAAAGACGTGGCAAAGCGATCGGACTTGGAATCCTCCATCATCCTTATGATTTCTCTTTTTAAAACAGTGGTATCCTGAAGGCTTCCTTCTATGGCCAATTGGAACAGTTGTTCATCTGGCATACTGGACCATAGAAAATAGGAAAGCCGCGATGCCAATTCAAAATCACCTAAAGGTACCGGATCAGGACCCTCGGGTTCTTCTTCCATTTTGTATAAAAAGGAAGGTGAAATCAATATAGCTTTGAAAACTTCCGATAAAGACAAATCAAACCTTTGCGGGTTGGACAACCCTTCATTGCTGTCATAAATGGTAGAGAAAAGGTGTACCAGTTTTTCTTTTTCCTCCACTTTTACCAATCTCCGAAAGGCTTTGCTGGCAAAGGGGACAATTACCTTTTCTGCTGCCTTTTGAGGAGGATTGAGTGGTTTAAATTTTGGATATACCAAGGGCATGAACCAATTGACAAGCCGCTGCCAAATGTTTTGGCGGTAGGTGACCGGAACCAGTTTTCCCCACTTTTTGGGGTCTTGATAGATCGCAGTGATGATTTCCTCGGCAGCATCATAATATCTTTCCATCTTAAGAGGTGTGAAAAACAAGGCACCTCCCTGGTTGTCAAAACCGCTTCCTCCGGATCCATCTGTTGGGAACCTGTTCCTGGCATCGAAATTTACCCCAGTCAAATCCAATATGGTAAAATGGTATTCTGTATGGCTTAACCTCCTGATCACCACTTTTCCAGGTGTTCTTTTTTCCAATGACTTCATCAGGATACCACCGATGCCTTCTACCAATAAATGGTAATCAGCCTCATTTAACGAGGGTTTATTGGAAGGGGGCATTTCTTTGCTTTTTATTTGATCCACGACTTTCAACCAAAGTTGGCCGTCTTTAACTATTCTTCCTTCCTCCTCGTATTTTTCCAGGTTAACCCCTCCTTTGGGATTACCGACATTGTGACAGCTATAGCAGTTCTGCTTAAGCACAGGAATGATGTCTTTGTTATAGTCCAAAGTCCCCTGAGCCTTAACACCCCAAATAAAAACACCTAAGTATATGAAAGTCAATAATTTTTTAAACATGCTATTCGGTATTTTTTAGGTCTCATGGGCAGACGATGTAGAACCAAACACACCAGGAAGGGCTAAACGCTGAGAACCCAACCTCCACTTGTCATGAAAGATTTTTAAT
>JBBDSB010000332.1:0-1142 GCA_040905205.1 Cyclobacteriaceae bacterium | reverse complement strand
ATGGCAAAGAGATCATCTGTGACCAGATCATTCCCGGTATCACCGGTGGCGCCCTGGACAGCAATGAAGGTCAACCCGGACCCATAATGCTTCAAGGCGACCATGGCGCAGTGGAGTTCAGAAAAATCGAAATAACACCTGCAAAATAATTTTTCCGATTTTATTCCAGTATACCCGTATAAAAATAGAGTAACCCTCTCCGCTAAAATTCATGAAAGGGAGGGTTTAATTCTTAATAATATCCAAACTGAAAAGCACCTTATCAGACTATTTAAAAACCCAAAAAAAATAATTGATAAAATCTTCAAATATTTTCATAAAATTCCCATCTATTTCACCAAAGTATTCCGTATAAGCAAAAATAAACACCGGATTAAATTTCTCCTGGATTCCAATGCAAAAAATGCTTAATGCGTATTTTGGAATTGCCCTGGCTCTGATAGTGGCCTTTCAGGCCATTGCTTTACCTCATTATTCCAAAAGGAATCCTATTCAAAATGTGACCGATGGTGCCGATCAGAAGGTTTCTGATACCATTATTTCGGCTCATACCAGTCAATTCCCAATTATATCTGAAGGAGAAAGGTTAACCCTTCCCTCCTCAAAAAACAATTATTCCTTTGGGGACATCCTGGATTTCCCACCAACATGGCACCTTATTCATTTCAGCAATGAAATCAGGAAGCAAGTCCTGTTGCATCAGGTTGTGGAATTATTTTTTGGTATCCGTGAGTTGAAATTCCCAAGCCATTTCTTTTGGTAATATTCTTTTTTAAGTCTTAGGTTCATGGCCATTTGGCCACTGAACCCATTTTATGCGCTTCACCCTAGGTGGTGAAAATAAATGCTTAAAAAAGAATATTCATCCGGCTGGATCCCATGGGATATGGCCACCCAACACCTTATATCATCATGTTTGATTTAGATATTATCACTTTGTCCATAGCAATGGTTTCCATCGCTGCTTTTATCCTCCCTTTCTACCTTTCTCACAGAAAGGCAAAAAACAGGGTGGCAGTGGCTAAAAAACAATTGGCTGATTTTGCAAGAAACCAGGGTATTCAAATCCAGGTAGATGACCTATGGAGAAATCAATATTACATTGGTTTGGACCGGGAAAAAGGTAAATTGATCTATTCAGA
>JBBDSB010000331.1:0-6763 GCA_040905205.1 Cyclobacteriaceae bacterium | reverse complement strand
TAAATATCGGAATAAATTAAATGTTTCCCCTATATATGGCTTCGTTATTTGCTTTATCCCTGACTTTTACCATGATTTCTCCTTCAAGGACCTTACCTTTTGGCGGATCAGACCATATAACGGAATATTTGTGCTCGTACTTCAATTGAATCCATTGCCCGTCTACCCAGGCATCAAAATCCTGGATTCCGGATAGGTCATCGGCTATCGAAAACCTGATCTGACTGCGATTAATGCGGATAGGCCGGATCCTAGGCGGGATGGAATCTGTGGCCAAAATAAATTTGCCCAATTCCCTGGTTCTGAACGTAATTGCCCTATCGTTCCAATCCCCTCCGATAAATTTTTTATAGCCATTGGCATGTAGCAGATACATCTGGGTATGGTCCTTGTCTCCTTCAAATTCAGGCACCTCATAAGTCACTTCCAGTGGATTCCAAAGGTATTCGTAAGGATCGTTGATGCTGATGCCCTTAAAATTGTCATGATCAATATACCCCAATCTTAAAAACAGATCACTTAACAAGGTTTTATCTTCTAACTTTAACTGAACACGTCCGTTGTTAAAATTCATTTGTTGACCGGAAGGGATTTTTGCATTGACCTCCGGTACCAACACCTGGGAACAGACATTGATGGAATCGGGGATTCCATTGTTCATGTCCCAAATATAAGTACGTTTATTGGTGCCTTCATAGGCATAGGGGATTTCCATTTCATAACCATGTACATAAAACCTGGCCAAATCCCCTTCTTTATAATTAGGGGTATTGATTAACATGAGGTTACCCTTGTATTCAATGGACTGGTTTTCTGAGGTATAATTATAGGATCTCAGTAAAGCGGGTGCTTCTTCCCCTAAAAAATCAAGAAAAAGGTTGGTGGTGTTCCCATAAACATCTTTCAGTTTTACATTAATTTCCTTTCTTTCATCCGGTAAGGCGGTAATGGCACCACTGAAGGCAGTATCCGGTTCATAAAAATTGAATAGGTTGTTCGGGGTTTTGTATAGGCGCACATATCGATTTCTGTAGGTATGGGCGAATATAAAACGTCCCAGCTCAAAATTTACCGGATTTACTTCTGAGCGGAAAATAATTTGGTTGTTATGATGGGTTTCAAAAATCGGGAAACCATTGAGATTGTACATGCCATCCAATTTGTCGTAGGCGAACACCTGGATTCCCACCTTTCCGGAAATACGGATGGTCTGATTGACCCGAAATCCCTCCGGGCGGTAGACAAGGCTGAATTCCTGGCGCCGGTGCATACCATTTACCCTGCTTTCGGCATCCAATGGGGTAATGGCCACCCGGCGGGCCGTAGGAGGGGTGGTGTCCACAATTTCAGTAAAACCAAAATGCAGGGGATCAATGGCCCTATCCAGGGAATCCCTTATTTCAAAATGAAGGTGCGGCCCTCCGGAACTGCCCGTGTTACCAGAGTAGGCGATTATTTCTCCTTTTCTTACCGGTAATTCATCAGCTTCCGGAAAATATTCCAATTCATTTTTCCGGGTTTCGTAAATTTTCTCTTTCATGTACGCTGCCAGGCCTTCCTCAAATTCTTTTAGGTGTGCGTAAACCGTGGCCTGTCCATTGATATGCCTTAGGTAAAGCACATTACCATAGCCAAAAGAAGATATTTTCATTCGGTAAACATGCCCGTTGGCGGCGGCATAGACGGGAAGTCCCTGTCGGCCTTCTGTTTTGATATCAATTCCTGTATGGAAATGGCGGGGTCTGATTTCACCCATATTGCCAGCCAAAAAATTCTGCTCTCCTGGTTTAATGGGAAAGAGATAAAGATCCTTAATATTTTGGGATAGGCTAATGGCGACAAGGAATAAAAGAATACCAGTAGTAATGTTTCTATTTAACTTCAAAATCAAGTAATTTTTGGTCCTCTATAAAGGCCTCAAGGCGATCTCCTATTTTCACGGGGCCAACCCCTTCAGGTGTTCCAGTGAAAATAAGGTCCCCGGTTTTCAGGGTGAAAAATTGAGATACGTATTCGATGATCACATCAAAATCAAAAAGCATCAAGGAAGTATGGCCTGTCTGCCTCCTAATTCCATTGATATCCAGATAAAAATTAATATTTTTTAGGTTTTTAAAATGGGCCTTTGGTAAAAACGTTCCTATGGGAGCAGATCCATTAAAAGCTTTGGCAATTTCCCAGGGCAGCCCCATTTCCTTACATTTTTGCTGCAGGTCCCGGGCAGTAAAATCAATGCCCACCCCGATTTCATCATAGTACTTATGTGCAAATTGTTTTTGGATGTATTTACCTTCCTTGTTGATTCTAAGAACCAGTTCCAGTTCATGGTGGATATCGGAAGAAAATTCCGGATAATAAAATGGTTCATTATTTTTAAGAAGTGCCGTATCCGGCTTTAAAAAAACTACGGGAGATTCCGGTCTTTCATTTTGTAATTCTTCTATATGGGCAACGTAGTTCCTGCCTATGGCAATGATTTTCATAAAATGCTATTCGTTATTGCTGCTGTGGGTGCAAAGAAAATCAATTAAGCAGTATTTCAAAAGGGATTTTATTTTTATGGGGATTGTCATCGCTAGAAGGTTGATTTTTTATAAAAATTCAATTATATTTTAGAAATTATTCGGGAAAATGTGATGCCCGGGCATGGATTTTGAAAAGAAAATAACAAAACCAACTATTACCAAATATGAAACTGATAGGGATTGTAGTATTAATGTCCTATGTTTTGCTGTCATGCAACAGCAAACAAGATGACCATTATTCCGGTGGTGGTACCGAACTGAGAAATGGCGGTGATACCACTGACATTATTGAAGAACTGAATACCAGAGGGGCCCCCAGGGAAGGATTACCTGAGGAGGGCGCCAGTGATAATTTGGTAACGAACAGGGTTTTGGATGATAACAATATAATATTCCCCCCTTGATCACGGAGAAAATTGAAAATGATGCCTCAATTAACAATAGGCTGATCACCAAGGTCAGGGAATTTACCCGTAATGACACCACCTTTTATGAGTTCAAATTGGATGATGAAGGGACAGACAAAATAGTATATGATCAATACGGGAATAAAAAAGAAGCACTTTAAGGTTTGGAAAGAAGGAGGCTCAGGGAATTGGAAAGTAATGTTTCTGTGACATTCTTTCCAAATCCTCTGTATTGGTAAGATCGAGGCTTAATGGAGTCAGGGAAACAAAGCCATGATTTACCGTCCAGCGGTCAGTTCCTTCTTCTGTTTCTTCAATGGGCTGGACGGTAAACCAGTAGTGCATTCTTCCCATGGGGTCTTTTGCGGGTTTTACCACCCCATCATAATGACGGACAGATTGCCTGGCCCATTTGATACCTTTGGGATTAGCTGGTAAGTTGACATTGACTAGGGCTGGACTTTCTTTCTCCTCTATCAGGGTTTTTAAAACATTCGAAGCAAATGGTTTGATGACCTCGAAGTTGATTTCATCCTGTTGACTC
Organism: Cyclobacteriaceae bacterium; assembly: GCA_040905205.1. Classification (GTDB taxonomy): domain Bacteria; phylum Bacteroidota; class Bacteroidia; order Cytophagales; family Cyclobacteriaceae; genus Cyclobacterium. The sequence goes on along the minus strand of JBBDSB010000331.1, from coordinate 3,287 downwards.
GGTGTGCTGAAGGCTATTCCTTTGATTCCCAAAAGTGCAGCCTGCTTGGCTCCTGCCAGTGTTCCGGAATGCCACATGGAATTACCCAAATTGGACCCAAGGTTGATACCGGATAACACGATGTCTACCTTATCCCAATGGAAACTCCCCAGGGAAACGCAGTCAGCCGGAGTGCCATTTACCCGGTAAGCCTCAAAATCACCAATTTTGGTCTTTTTGTAGGAAAGGGGTCGGGAAGCCGTGATGGCATGACCCATAGAGGATTGTTCTACGTCCGGAGCCACAATTCGGACATTGCCAAATTCAGCGGCAATTTCCGCAAGGGCTAAAATACCAGGACTGTAAATGCCATCATCATTGGTTATTAAAATTCTCATCATTTAATATTTTGGTTCTTGCCTTACAAAAACAAAAATCAGGCAATTAATCAAATTAATTGAAAAAACATGAATATTCACCTTATTTATAATGAAACTTCCGGAGATGGTGACCATTCTATTCCGGGAATTGTTAAATGCCTTAAAAAGCATGGAGCCAATGTGGTGGCGTTCAATAAAAAATCTTCCAAGCTTAATGAGTTTCTTAAAAAAAAGTGTGATTTTCTTATGATTGCTGGGGGTGATGGTACGGTGGAAAAGGTTTTGAAAAAGATGGTAGGGAATCCTGTACCCTTTGCTGTGTTGCCACTCGGTAATGCCAATAATATTGCAGAAAGTCTCAACCTCGATGATTATTTGGGAAAGCTGATAAGCAATTGGAAAGGAAACAAAATGGAATCCCTTAGCATTGGATTCTTAGAGAATGATGGGAAAGTGGATTATTTTTTGGAATCAATAGGATGGGGATGGTTTGCCAATACATTGGCCGGAATTAAGAAAAATAAAAAACAGAAGAAAAAGGACCCGGAGGATAAAGTGGCTTTTGGATTGGACAAATTGGAAGATGCTCTCAAAACGCTCAGCGCTTCCAGGTACGAAATCCAAATTGACGGTAGGAATTACGACGGCGATTACCTATGGATTGAAGTAATGAACATCAATTACATGGGGCCAAATCTGCATGTAGCCCCAGAAGCGGATACCAGGGACCGGTACCTGGATGTAATTTTGGTAAAGGAGGGTGAGGATGAAAAAATGGGACATTTTATCAAACATCAGCAGCAAAAGGAGCCATACGACTTTGATTTGGCTATAAAGGCTAAAGAAGTACTTGTAAAAGGAAAGGGAGTCATGCATATCGATGATAAAATTATGGAAGAGATCTCAAAAAAAGAAACCTGTCAAAACTGGCTCAAAATCGGTTTGCATCCAAAGCAATTCAAATTAATACCGAGTTACTGACCACCCATATAAAATTAATTTTCAAGTTTAAATTGAGCTGGGTGAAGCGGAATTTTCGGCTTTTAGCACCCTTCTGAGGATTTTACCGACATTGGTCTTGGGTAATTCCTTTTCGAAGGCCACAATTTTCGGTCTTTTGTAAGCTGCCAGATTTTTCTTGCAATGAAGTAAAATTTCTTCCTCGGTTAGGGAAGGGTCTTTTTTGACTATAAATGCTTTTACAGCCTCTGAAGATTTACTATCCGAAATCCCCACCACCCCACATTCAAGGACCTTGGGATGTGAAGCAATGACGTCTTCTACTTCATTGGGATAAACATTAAATCCGGAAACCAGGATCATGTCCTTTTTCCGGTCCACAATGCGGAAATACCCCTCCTCATCCATGATACCGATATCTCCAGTTTTAAACCATTTCCCATCTTTGGTGAAGGCCTTTTTAGTTGCTTCAGGTTGCTTCCAATAACCGGAGAATACCTGTGGACCCCTGGCGCAGATTTCTCCGGCCTCGCCCAAAGGGACTTCCTTTTCCTCCTCATCCAGGATGACCATATCTGTAGCTAAAACAGGGATACCTATGGTGCCTAACCGTTCTTTGCCATTAAAGAGGTTTGAACTTAGCAAGGGGGAGGTTTCCGTCAATCCATAGGCTTCGGTGATGGGTATTCCTGTAAGTTCCTTCCACTTATTGGCCACGGCCGATTGTAAAGCCATACCTCCTGCTGTGACCACTTTAAGATGGGAGAACTTGATTTTCCTGAAATCAGGATGTGCCATCATCGCATTAAACAGCGTGTTGACGCCAGAAAATACGGTGAAATCATTTTTTCGAAGCGTTTTCAGGAAACCCTTGGTATCCCTTGGGTTGGTGATCAGGATACTTTTTGCCCCAAGATTGATGGCATTGAAACAGTTGAAAGTAAGGGCATAAATATGGTAGAGGGGAAGTGCTGTAATAAAAGTTTCTTTGGCTTTTTCCAGTATAGATCCTGGCCAGACCTCAATCTGAAGGATATTGGCTAGGATATTATTATGGGTAAGAATTGCCCCTTTGGAAACTCCGGTGGTGCCCCCGGTATATTGAAGAAAGGCAATATCCGTCCCGGCAACGGAAGGTTTGGTATAGGCCAGCTTTTCACCTGACCGCAGACAGCCCTTAAAATTTAGGGCTTTAGGAAGTGAAAAGGGAGGGACCATTTTTTTGATTTTCTTCACCACAAAATCAATGATCTTTCCTTTGATGCCACCCAGCATATCTCCCAGGCTGGTAAGGATGATGGTTTCAATGGCTGTATCGGGTAGAATTTCCTCCAATTTTGAAGCGAAATTATCCAGGATGATGATCGCTTTTGCCCCGGAGTCCCGGAATTGGTGCTTCATTTCCCGTGGTGTATATAGGGGATTGGTATTCACCACTATCAGGCCGGCCTTGAGGGCAGCCATAATGGCAATGGGGTATTGGAGGATGTTGGGCATTTGAATGGCAATCACCTCTCCTTTCCTCAGCCCTAATTCATTTTGAAAATAAGCAGCCAAAGCTGTAGACAAATCCTCCAATTCCTGGTAGGAGATCATCTTGCCCATATTTTCCAGCGCTGGAGCAGGCTGGAATTCCTTCATTTTTTGGTCAAAAAAATGCAATAGAGAAGGGTATTTATCCAGATCCAGTTTTTCAGGAAGATAAGGAGGGTAATGTTTAATCCAGGGGCGTGTCGGGGAGGGATCCATTCGTTTTTGGGTTTGATTGTAATTCAAGATAAGGTTTTTTATTCACTTTTTGCATAATGGTTGGATTTTGTTATTGACGGACAGAAGCTTATCCCATTCCTTAAATTATTAAAGGTAATTTCGGCCATTATTTGGGGGATAGAGTTTGTTTAAATGGAAAATAATCGATTATATTTGCATCAAAATAGAGAGTTGGGTGAGTGGCTTAAACCATCCCGA
>JBBDSB010000330.1:0-1147 GCA_040905205.1 Cyclobacteriaceae bacterium | reverse complement strand
CCAATTACCGCACCCCGAGTTCCTCCTATGCCCAAACCAACAACACCAGCAAGTAATACATTTTATCCGTTGAAACGGAACCAGAATCGGAAAAACTACTTTAATCCAATAATCTAGGAAATAGCAGTTTACAAAACTAAGTTAGTGTTTTTTTTAATTGAAAATATTCTGAGAAAAATCTAGAATAATATTTAATTGATCGGCAGTTCAATAATCTTAGGGGGGATAATTATTGGGGAAAGGGTGACTTGGGTCAAATTGTATGCGGGACTAAAATTTTTTTGATCAGGTGCCGGTAATTGGCATCATTCATTCAGCTTTTGATAGATCATCTTCATCATCAATTCTTTTACAAGGTCGCCAAAGACTTTGTCTTCCAGGATTTTTTCAAAGATTTCTTGATTTTGGTCCATGCGTCCAATAAGCTTGTCTATGAACTTGTCATTGAAAGCAAATTTGAACGTGTCCATTTTGTTTACCCTTGCCTGGGTCTGTAAGGTTTCATCTTCCATCAATTCCGCTTCTATCTGGTCAAAGAACAGCTTGTCGGCTTCTTCAAATTCGGTCCCGAAGCGGTCATTGAGCACATTGATAATTTCGGAAAGTAACGCTTCTTCTTCTTTGGCCCTTTTCAACCCTGCTTCTGTAGTGCCACTTAGCGCTCCCTCTTCACCCTTTTCCAATTCAATGGCACCCTCTTTTATTTTTTGTAAACGGTAATACTCCAAAGCCACTTCATCGTCTAAATGGAGGGATTCTGATAATTCCCGTTTTGGGAGACGGGTCTGCAGTAGCTTTGCATAGGCATAAAATTTTTCGAATTCAGAATCAATAAAAGGCATGATTTGAGAAAGGAAGGCATACAAGTTGGTCCAGGTACGCAATCCTTTTTTGAACTCTTCCTTTTTTTCTTCCTCGGTTATTCCCCGGTACCTGTCAACAGCGGGGTCGGTAAATGCATACAGGTGCTTTTGCTGTTTCGGGTTGTTCAGTTTTGTCTTTGGGTCAAAATAGATATTGGCGAAGGCTTCTATTTCCTGTGTCCAATACACTTGAAATTCATCCAGTCGCGCCTTCAGGTCATACAAATGATTGATGTCTGTTTCTTCGGTTACGGAAGTTACTTCATAGTAGGGCTGAAAGGCAT
>JBBDSB010000329.1:0-1149 GCA_040905205.1 Cyclobacteriaceae bacterium | reverse complement strand
AGACAGCATCTGCAATGCTTTAACCCTTTGTGAGCTGGCTGCAGTTTTGTTTTTTACCAATGCCAATGCCTTCCGGATAGCGGCTGCGTCTCCAAAAAGTGCTGATATGGATTGGGCCAAAATAGCCTCTTCAGAATTGGTATTCAATTTTTCCGCTACATTATTCCAGTTATTAGGCCTTTCAATATCAGTTCTGCCTTCCATTCCGTTTAGCATGCCTTCTAGCATAAGTTTCCTGTTATTTGGGGATCGGTCAATCTGATTCACCAACAGTTCCACTTCATCCCCATCCACAGCCCTTCGGGCCATGAATTTTGTAATTAGGGGAATTTTGGATGCTACCGCCATTTGAAGAAATCTTTCAGGGTCTTTATTGATCAGGTGTTCGATTCCAAACCATATCAATTTAGGAATATTATGGTCCTCTTTGTCTTCATCATGTTGTACCAAAGCCGATGCAATTTCCCATTGATCTTGGGTATCTAACCGTTGTAAAGCTGCCGCCAGGTACAGCCTTACCACCGGTGAGGGATCATTCCCGGCCATGACTTTGAATTGATCGGTAGCTTCCCGGCCGGCCTGTCTGTCTTCGCAGAGCAATTGTATGGACCATGCTCTGACATATGGGTCACTATCAGAAAGGACAGCGATAAGCTCATCTACCTCAAATCCCCCAACCTGGTGAATCGTCCACATCAGTTTTAACCGATGGTCCTGATCCTGAGTTTCGCTGAACTTTTGTTTTAGCAAGCTGATTGTATTGATGTCCAAGGTGCCTTTCCAGGCTCTTTTTTGTAGAATTCCCCTGGCCCTTCTGGTATGCCAATCACTCTTGCTTTTCTGCAAATTCGCCAGTTCTGCATCGGATAATTGGTTCAGGTCACTATATCTTCCCGCCCAATTGGCTGCATTAGAGGTTTTAGGCATGATGCGAAAAACCCTACCTGTTTCGCTGTTCAGGACTTCCTGTCCGCAGATATCGGCATCATGCCAATCCAGCACGTATACCCCTCCTTCAGGTCCAATTTCCATACTGAAACCCACCCATTGGGCATTGTTGGCCAGTAGGAAATCATCTCCGTGTTTACCCTCGAAACCGGAGCCTTTGGGTTCCAGAATATCTGAAAGGACAGCATGTTCATGAATGTT
>JBBDSB010000328.1:0-6789 GCA_040905205.1 Cyclobacteriaceae bacterium | reverse complement strand
TGATCAAAGATTTATCCAAAGTCCATGAATTGGTTTCTGACCTTTTTGAATGGCCCAAAACAAAAGATGAGTGGGAAAAGTACCGCCTAAGTGAGGAACAGGTCGCATTTTTTCATGAAAACGGGTACTTACCCAACATCAAATTATTGGAACCAAAGCAAGTCAATCTCCTTAATAGGGAATTGAAAGATATCATCAATCCCAATTACCCGGGAAATGAATTGTTTTATGAATTCAAATCGAATGAATCAGCTAATCCCGATACCGTCCTGTTTCACTCCCTGGGACATTGGAGGATCAAAGAGGGGTTTCATGATATCCTTTGGAATCCTGCTTTTGTGATGGCAGCGAGCCAACTGTTGGAAGACAAGTCGGTTCGTTTTTGGCATGACCAGCTTTTTTGCAAGCCCGCCAAACATGGCGGGGTCGTGGCCTGGCATCAGGATTATTCCTATTGGACCCGTACCGTGCCCATGCAGCACCTTACCTGCTGGGTGGGACTGGATGATGCTGACATATCTAACGGCTGCCTATATTATGTGCCGAAAAGCCATCGCTGGGGTTTATTGGATAAACCGGAATTGGCAGGGGACATGGAAGGGTTAATGGATTACCTGACCGAAAAGCAGAAAAATGAATTCCAACCAGTACCCATTGAAATGAAAAAGGGTTATGGTGCCTTCCATCACCCGCTTATGGTACATGGCTCCTATGAAAACAAATCGGAAAGGTCAAGAAGGGCATTTGTTTTGAATGTTTTTGCGGATGGTACCCAATCCAACACCAATGAGGTGGTTTTGGATGGAGTGCCAGTTATACCTCCCGGAGAACCGCTGAAAGGACAGTTTTTCCCTTTGCTTTTAGACAGAGAGAAATTGAATTGATTTGGTCAGGTTAACATGCAAAGAAAAAAAAGGAACTTAAATTTTTGGTTTTGGCTACTACCTTTAATTATTGTTTTTTCAGTATGGATTTTATTGGGGATATGGAAAGAAAATACCGATAAAATGGATGGATTGCATCTTCCGGATGGATTTTCCATTGAAGAAGCGACTTTGCCGGGTTTGGTCCAGTACCCTATGTTCGCTGTTTTTGATGATCAGGGAAAGTTGTTTGTTTTCGAATCCAGTGGAGCCACTGAGGGAACGGAAGCCATTCTGGAAAATCCCGATTTTAAAATTTTGCTATTGGAAGATACGGACCAGGATGGGATTTTTGATTCCCGATCCGTATTTGCCGACCAGTTGCCATTTCCTATGGGAGGGGTGTATTTGGACGGAAGCCTGATTGTCACGGCAGTGCCGGATTTATTGAAATTTACAGATACCAACCGAGATGGCAAAGCAGATGAACGAGAGGTGCTGTTGTCGGGTTGGAAGTTAAACCATAATGCGGCGATCCTAAGTGGTCCTTTTTTGGGTCCTGATGGTTGGTTGTACCTTGCGGATGCCAGAAGGGGCTTTGATATTGTAAGCAAGGAAAGGGTGAATTTTTCTGGTAAAGGGGCCAGAATTTGGCGTTGTTTACCCGATGGAAGCCAGCTTCAATCCTTTTCGGGAGGGGGCTTTGACAATGCCGTGGAATTGGCATTTTCACCTTCGGGAGAAATATTTGGCACCATGACTTACTTTATAGATCCACAGGGAGGTTACCGGGATGCCTTGATGCACTGGGCTTTTGGGGGGGTATATCCGAAAAACCATCCTGTAATAAAGGAGGATCAATTGGTGAGAACCGGACCTTTGATGCCTACCATGCATAAAATGGCCAGGGTTTCGCCTTCAGGTTTGATGCGGTACGATGGGTATCTTTGGGGAGATGATTTTAAGGGAAATCTTTTCCATGCGGAGTTTAATACCGGAAGGATCATGCAGACCCAACTTACCCCTGCCGGAGCCTCCTTTGAAGCCAAAAGCGAATATTTTTTGACTGCTACACTACCTGATTTTCATCCTACCGATGTCTTGCAGGAAGCAGATGGAAACCTGTTGATGGTCAATACAGGGGGATGGTTTATTGCAGGTTGCCCTCTGAGCCAAACGGCAAAACCTGAGGTACCGGGTGGTATTTTCAGAATCAGGAAATCCAATCATACAGTGTCTGATCCATGGGGAAATAATATTCTGTGGGAGGAACTTGACCAGGGACAGTTGGTGGAATTGTTAACGAGTGAAAGACCAAATGTGGCCACAAAAGCAGGGGAATACCTGCTTAAAAACCCAAAAGAGGCCATGCCGTATCTGGTGGAAGTGCTTCGAAATCATGAGGATGAAAAGGTGAGAACCAAAGCAGTTTTTTTGCTTTTCCGTACGCAATCACCCGAGGCCTGGAACCAAATGTCAACAGGTCTGGAAGACGAAAGTGAAATGGTAAAGGTGGCAACAGCCAGGGTCTTGGGTGATGCTGTGGCGGATACGGCGGTTGATGACCTGATTAAGGCGCTCAAGGATCCATCTTTGGCAGTAAGCGCGCAGGCCGCCACTGCTTTGGGAAAAATAGGCGATCCGAAAGCTACGGAACCCTTGTTGGCTGCTTTGAAAGAGAATTCCGAGGATAGGTTTTTTGAGCATGCGGTGATTTATGCCTTGATTCACCTTAGAAATGAAAGGATATTACAATCAAAACTTTCGGATGAACACCTGAAAAGTGCGGTATTGATTGCCCTGGATCAAAAAAGTTTGGATATCATGGATAAACAGTGGGTTCGCCCGTTTTTGTTTGATAATGATCCCGCTGTTAGAGAAACAGGGTTTTGGGTTTTGAATAACCACCCGGAATGGCATGATTTGTTTTTGGAAAAACTCCTTGGATTTCTCAACAGTGAGCAATCAGATGACCTGGAGAAAATCAAAGTCGCATTTCCAAATTTTAAAAATGAATCTTCGGTTAAGCAAGGCATGGCTAAGGTTCTGGATAATCCCAGCCTTGATGTGGAAAAAAAGAAAATACTTTTGGGTTTAATGGCCGAAAATCCGGTGGATGAATTTCCCGAATCCTGGACTTCCTCCCTTTTAAATATGTTGAAAGACGGGCAAAATGACATGAAGACCGAGGTGCTGGAACTTATTGTTCAGCTTAACCTTAAAGGATTCGGACAGGCTTTAAAGCCATTTCTTGAACCACAACAAACGGATACAATGCTCAGATTAAAAGCCTTGGAGGCCAGCTTGATTGAGGATAAGGAATTACAGGAACCTTCGTTTTTATGGTTGGTGCAGCTTTTGACGGCTTCCGAAAATCAATCGGCCCATCTTCAGGCCATCAGGATACTTGCGGGAAGTGAATTAAAGAAGGAGCAGATTGAATCATTAATCATGAAGGTAATTCCTCAAACCCCTGAGCGCAATGTGCCCTACTTTTTGGAATTTATGGGAGAACATAAGGATCAGGAGGTGGCCAGGTTATTGGAAGGCCAATTATTGAAATTGGAAGGGCTTTGGGATCAATTGTCTCTAGTACAGGTAGAAAAGTTGTTTTCTCCCTTTCCGGGTATAGGAAATGTTTTATTGGACAGCATAAAAAGCAAGCATGAAGACCGGATCATTTACCTGGAAAACCTGGAAAGTCAGTTGGTGCAGGGTGATGTGGAAAGGGGCAGATCCCTGTTTTTCGGAAAGGCTGCTTGTGGAACCTGCCATGCTGTTGCCGAAAATGGCGATAATTTCGGCCCGGACTTGACGAATATAGGAGAAATCCGTTCCCAACATGATATTTTGGAAGCCATTGTTTTTCCAGGAGCCAGCTTTGCCCGTGAATATGAAACCCAAAAAATCACAACTAAGTCAGGAGAATATATTGGGATTATCCATGCCTTCCAAAATGGGGTGTACGAGATAAAACTTGGTCCGGGAGCGATGATCAATGTTTCGGAAAATGAAGTGGTTTCCATTGTGGCTGCCGAGCAGTCCATGATGCCCTCCGGCCTTGAAAGCAATTTGAATGAAAAGGAATTAAGTGATCTGATGATGTATTTAATCTCTTTACCGGATGGCCTTTATCAATAGGCCCATCAGGAGAAAAGGATTATCTTAAAAGTGGAATATTAAGAATGAAATTTTACATTAAAAAACAAAATTAAAATGGCCACAGAAAAAAAACCGATCAAAATTTTAGTAGTAGGATGTGGAAATATGGGATCCTCCCATGCTTTGGCTTATCATCAATTGGAAGATTATGAAATTGTAGGTTTGGTATCAGGGGGTAAAACCAAGGAAATCCTCAATGATAAATTGGGAGGCGGTTACCCGCTTTTTGATGACTACTATAAAGCCATGGAAAGCACCCAACCGGATGCGGTCAGCATCTCTACCTATCCGGACACCCATGAACCATTTGCCATTTATGCATTTGAAAAGGGATGTCATGTATTTGTGGAAAAGCCTTTGGCAGATACCGTAGAAGGTGCCCAGAGGGTAGTGGATGCTGCCAAAAAGCACAAAAGGAAATTGGTGGTAGGGTATATTCTCCGGCATCATCCCTCCTGGGAAAAATTTATTGAAATGAGCCAACAACTCGGCAAGCCCCTGGTCATGCGGATGAACCTCAACCAGCAGAGTGAAGACAAAATGTGGACCTTGCACAGAAACCTGATGAAGAGCCTAAGTCCCATTGTGGATTGTGGGGTACATTATATCGATGTGATGTGTCAGATGACCCGGTCCAAACCCGTACAGGTATATGCCATCGGAGCCAGGCTTACGGAAGAAATTCCTGCGGGCAATTATAATTATGGCAATCTGCAGATACGCTTTGAAGATGGTTCTGTGGGTTGGTATGAAGCTGGATGGGGACCCATGGTCAGTGAAACAGCGTTTTTCATCAAGGATGTATTTGGTCCCAACGGTTCGGTTTCCATTGTAGCCAAAGATGCGGGGGGATCCGGAAAATCGGACAGCATTGAGGCCCATACAAAAACCGAATCCATTTTGTTTCACCAGTCGGAACTGGATAAGTCCGAAAAGTTTGCGTATGAGGACGAATGGGTGGATTTAACTGATGAGCCGGATCACAACGGACTTTGTAAAAGGGAGCAGGAATATTTTTTAAAGGCCATACAGGAGGATATTGACCTGAGCAACCACATGGAGGATGCAGTAAATAGTTTAAGGATTGCCTTTGCCTGTGACGAATCAGTCCGCAGCGGAAAGGTCGTGGATCTTTAAGGGATGATTGGGATAGATTTTAACATCCGGTTGCTTTCAAAACGAGCAACCGGATACCGATTTTTAAAAATTTAATATGATAAAAGAATTTAATCCAAAGGAATTTCCTGTGGGCATTGTTGGCCTGGGCTTAATGGGAAGCAGTATTGCCGCCTGTATGTTGATGGCAGGCCATCCTGTAGTGGGCATTGAGTTGGTGAAGGGGGCATTGGGAAAGGGAGACAATAGGATCAGGAAGCATTTCATATTGGCCAGGGAAAGAGGGTTGATTGACAAGGATCCTTCCTATTATTTGAAACATCTTCAAACATCAGATAACCTGGATGATCTGGCCGGCTGTAAATTGGTGATAGAATCCATCAAAGAAGATAAGCAGATTAAAGGAGAGGTGTTTAAAAAGATTGATTCGGTGGTCGGTAAAGATACCCTGATTACCTCCAATACTTCAGCGATTCCCATCAGTGACCTTCAGGGTTTTGTCAGCCATCCGGACCGGTTTTTTGGCTTACATTGGATGGAACCCGCCTATACGACACGGTTTTTGGAAGTCATATGTGGAAAAGACAGTGACTTGTCAAAAGGGCAGTTTTTGTATGAATTGGGGGCCTTGTGGGATAAGGAAACGGTATTGGTGAAAAAGGATTTACCGGGATTTATCGCTAACCGTTTAATGTATGCCATGTACCGGGAGGCCATGTTTCTGGTGGAGGGGGATTATGCCAGTATTGAGGATGTAGACCGGGCTTGCCGGAATGTAGCCGGGTATTGTCTTCCCATGATGGGGGTATTTCGATGGATGGATTTTACCGGCATTGACTCCTACAGAGAAGTGATGAAGGACCTGTTTCCCCTCCTGAACAATGCCGATGCACCGGGGAAATTAATCAATGACATCGTAGATGCCGGAGGTAAAGGGATTTACAACGGGCATGGTTTTTATCAGTATACGGCTGAAGAAAAAGAGGTTTTGGAGGAAATGTATACCGAGTTCTCGTATGAAATCCGGGAGTTGGCCCTAAAATATCCCGGAGACATGATCCAAAAAAAATTAGAGGAAAAAAAGAAAAAAGACAAGGGCTAGGAAGATTCAGTGCAAGGCAGCCTTTATGGGCAGTTTTTGGATGACCTCCCCTTCATAGTCCATCATTTCATGCAATCGGTCATATACGGTCTTTTCCTCAAAATAGGCTAATGTCAGCTCAACGAAAATATTGCCATGCTTGGCTTCTGACGTCCACAAGGTTTTATAAAACTTTTTAAGGGTATGATCATCATGGGCTTCGGAGATCATTCTAAACCGCTCACAACCCCTGCATTCTACGATAGATCCCAACAACATCCTGGATAGAAATCTGGTCTCCGGGGTTCCCCCATGGGTTAGCGGAGTGAGTAATTTGATATAGGGATCTTCCCGCATTTCCCGGTTTAAAGGAACACCACGCTCTTGCATCAATTCAAAAACCTCCTGAAAATGTTCCAGTTCTTCAATGGCCGTCTCAATCATATCCGGAATGATTTTGTCCCGGTCGGGGTATTTTGCGATCAGGGAGGTGGCCATGGCAGATGCTTTCCTTTCACAATCTGCATGATCCTGCAAAAAGGTGTCAAAATCAGCCATCACGGCATT
>JBBDSB010000327.1:0-6799 GCA_040905205.1 Cyclobacteriaceae bacterium | reverse complement strand
TTGAAAATTTTTTCATTGATTTTCCCCCATTTAGGGACACCGGTTTATAAATCATTCCTGCCAACTTTCTGAAAAAAAGGTAGAGGACCAGATGGATGATTCCGAGCAAGGCCAAAGCCGAAAGTATAAAAATTGTTATCTCATTTGACATGTGAAGATTTTTAAATTTTATTGATTTTTTATGGTCAAGATGGGCTTCTTTTAAAAAATATCAGGTGGAAGGAACGCTGCACAATGGGATTAATAAGGATAAAATTTCCCTTAAATTCAAAATTCTATTTATATTTATGGTCCTTTTGGGTTTATATCAAGATCATTGATTAGTAAATTAAAACTTATAACCATAACATGCAACTCATTTACCTCTTTCTTTTTTCTGCGATGATATTGACTGCTGCCTATTTTCTATATGGAAAATATGTTTTTAAAAAATTTAAGATCAGTAACATCAACATTACCCCTTCCCATAGATTAAAAGATGGTATTGACTATGTCCCCAGTAAACCCATTATTGTCTTAGGGCACCATTTTGCTTCTATTGCAGGTGCGGGGCCTATAGTAGGGCCTATTATTGCCATTACCTTTGGTTGGATTCCGGCTGTAATTTGGATATTGATAGGGGGTATTTTTTTTGGGGCGGTACATGATTTGGGAAGTATGGTGGCCTCCCTTAGGAATGATGGGAAATCTATTGGAGTAATTATCCAAAACAACATTGGAAAAAAAGGTAAAAGGCTGTTTATTTTGTTCAGTTTTTCCACCCTGATATTAATCATTGCGGTATTTGCAGATATCATTGCCAAGACATTTGTAAACAACCCGGGGGTGGGCTCCGCATCCATTTTGTTCATTATCCTTGCCATTGTTTTTGGGTATGTCAATAAGTTCATTACAAATAACAAGGTAGCCTTTGTGGTGATTACTATAATTGGGGTTGGCTTAATGTATTATTTTGTTTACCTGGGTATGAAAATGCCTTTTGTTTTGGATTATCAAATTTGGATTTATGTTTTGTTGGCTTATGCCTTCGTCGCTTCGGTAACCCCGGTTTCCATGCTATTGCAACCCAGAGACTATTTGAATAGTTTTTTATTGTATGGTTTGATCCTGGCAGCTGTGGTTGGGGTTTTTGTCGCCAATCCTACTATTGTGATGGATACGGAAGTACACTTTAATGATGAAAATTTGGGATTTATCTTTCCTGTATTATTTGTAACCATAGCCTGTGGGGCCATAAGTGGATTCCATTCCCTCGTAGCTTCCGGTACTACTTCCAAACAAATAGACAAGGAAACAGATGTCAAATTGGTCGGCTTTGGAGGCATGTTGATCGAGTCATTTTTAGCCATTATCTCTGTAGGGGCCGTGGTGGTGTTGACCAGAACAGACTATCTTTCCCGCCTGGTAGTGGAAGGTCCGGTTCCCCTTTTCGCAGACGGATTGGGTGCCATCATTTCTTCGATGGGGGTTTCTGAAGGTTTTGCCATCGGATTTGTGGCATTGACAGTTTCTGCTTTTGCCCTGACGACATTGGATACTTGTACCCGGCTCGCGAGATTTACCCTTCAGGAATATTTTGAAGATGTGCAGCAGCCTATTGGAAAAAGGTTATCTCAAAACCGCTATTTATCCACCGCCGTAGTGGTGGTCTTGTCTGTATTATTACTGGGAAGTGGGGGATTTACCACACTTTGGCCAATTTTTGGATCGGCCAACCAGCTTTTGGCTGCTTTGGCTTTGCTTACCATTTCTGTATGGTTGATAAAAAAGAAGGTTAACCCCACATTTGTGACTATACCCATGTTCTTTATGTTCACGGTTACCTTGAGTTCTTTGGGATTGTTCGCCTGGCAGAATTTTCAACAGGATGCCTATGTGCTGGCAATCATAGCTTCTATTTTGTTTGTTTTATCCTTTGCCCTTATTTTCCTGGCAAAGAAGAGCTTATCAAAAGAGGTGAAAGTAAAAGAGATGGCGTAATTTTAATAATTCAGGAAGGATCTTTGTCCAAAATCTTTAATCTATATTAACCTGAATTCGAGGTAATTTCAAGAAAAAACCGTCATTCAGAGGCTTAGAGAGGGTTTTAAGCGGAGAAAGCCGTGGGAATCCCTAGCCAGACGGGACGGCCACACCCTTTCCCTCTTCTCCGAAGTTCATCAATAGGTAGGTAGGTGAAATGATGCCACGAATGCACGAATATTTTTTTTGTGTTTTAATCGCTGATTTAATGAGAGGATCTGGCCAATGGAAATAAAACAGGAAGGACCAGTGAAAGGATTACGGAACCCAAATCCCCCTTTAAAGGGGGCATAGCCTGTCCCGGTGTAAGACGGGAGGAGATTTTTTCGGGAATTTCCTCCTGTTTTTATTCGTGCATTAGTGGCTAATCAAATAAAGTCAGTCCTTATCATCCTATCATCTAACTAAACTGAGACCAATAAGGATTCGCTTGACGATTTAGTCGGTTTTTTAATACGATCTTAACCCGAACTCCTATGTTAAGATTACGGGGTTGGGGATCATGTAAACCCTGAAGTACCTTTGAAGAATTGGGAAAAGTCTTTCAGATGGTATGAAAAGGGACCCTGCACCTTTCAGAGTTAATTTCATGAAAGGTGCATGGTCCATGAAAACAGCTTTATCTGTTTAGAAAAGCTTAAATCCCAATGAGAGAATCAATTGATTCTGCCTTTGATCCGTAGGAACCTGGGCAAACTCGTTCACTGAATTGGACAATGGGCCTTCGTATTTTAAATCCACCAGTAAATTGCCGATATCCAGACCCAGCCCGGCCTGGTAACCAAAAGTGAAATCCTCTTTTGGTGGAACCAAGGTACTCAGGCTTGGATCATTGGTACTCATTTCAGAATTGAGCATATAGGAGGCTATTGGACCGGCCTGAAGCCGGAATATCCCTGCAAATTTAAAGCCCACCATTACGGGAACATCCAAACGGTCAAAATCAACATCGTAATGGAATGAGTCGTCGTTAAACGAACCACCTGTATTGGTATAAAGTACTTCAGGTTGGATGAAAATAATTGGAGTATTGATCCTGGCAAAAATCCCCAGGTGATACCCCATTTTGGATTCATCTTTTTCATAACCTTCGGTGACCTCCACGTTTGCCTGGGAAAGGCCAAACTTTGGTCCGATGGTAAAAACCTGTGCGCTGAGAGGCCCAAAGACCAATCCTGATAGTAAAAGGACAATCAGAAGTTTTTTCATGTCTTTAAATTTAAGTGCATTTTCTGGATTTCAATATTAATACAACCTATATTAAGTTAAATTATTATTTTTGACGTTAAAATTATAATTCTTTATTATTGCGGGACACAAAAATGGTACCGTATTTAGGGAATGGGTATTTGCTTTCGATCCGAATTGGTTAATTTTTGTAAATTATAAAGATGTATAAATAATTAATAAATTCAATGAAAATCACTTTACGCACCTATTTATTGCTTCCAGGCATATTCCTTTTGCTTTTTTCCTGCTTGGAAGAAAGGGAAAATATTGAGAATGACCCTTTTTTAGGAAAACGCGGAGCCCGAATGGGAGTAGGACAGTCCGGTAATTTCATTTTGTCCGATGAACGTTTTACAAGATTAAATATTGAGATCGCGTATATGACCGGAACCAGGCCCTCCCAAGAGATGGTGGATAATATGGTCGGTTTCTTGCAGGAAATGGTTCACAAACCGGAGGGGATTTTTATAGAAGAAAAGGCCATTCCAAATTTAGGTCAGGAAACCTATTCTGTGGAAGATATCCGGGATTTAGAGGAAGAATACCGGGAATTTTACAACGAGGAGAATTCCTTAAGTTTTTTTCTTTTGGTGGTGGATGGGTATTTGTTCAGGAATGAAGAGGAGTCTCTGGCTTTAGGGGCTGCTTATCAAAATACAAGCATGGTGTTATTTGGGAAGCGGATAGAGGAAAATTCAGGTGGTTTTTCCAGACCAAGTAAGGGAGTGCTGGAATCCACCGTTGTTTTACATGAAATGGGGCACCTATTGGGTTTGGTCAACCTGGGTGCTGAAATGGATGAACCTCACGAA
This sequence comes from Cyclobacteriaceae bacterium, assembly GCA_040905205.1. Taxonomy (GTDB): domain Bacteria; phylum Bacteroidota; class Bacteroidia; order Cytophagales; family Cyclobacteriaceae; genus Cyclobacterium. The sequence goes on along the minus strand of JBBDSB010000327.1, from coordinate 2,735 downwards.
GATGAGGATTATGAATCCCATTGTGATAATTCGGATTGTCTCATGTATTGGGCTGTCGAAACCAGCAACATTTTTAATTTTATGGGCAACACCATACCCACACTGGACCAAAATTGTCGAAATGATATGAGGGTCCACGGAGGCAGATAGGGTAAATGCTTAAATCAGGTAGGCGCTCGATTTTGCTCAATAGCTTTATGCCCAGCGGGATTAAATAATATTAACCACGGATGCCAACCTGTGGTCCTCGATCTAAATTGAATTGTTTTGGCGACACGGTTGGCTTTAAAAGCAACAATGATGACAAAACATCACCTATGTGTAAAGCCTTTTTTCGTGTTTAATCCTTATCGACCTCAGGTAAATAGGTTAAGGGAACTTATTTTTGTGCTTATAATTCGTTGAATAATGTCTTTTTTTCAATAAATTTTAGAATAATTCTATTGAAATAAAATGATTTAACCATATTTTGAGGTGGAAATTGTTTTATAATTAAAATTCAACTTTCACACATTTCAATCTTTAACCTCCTCATAATCGATATAATCCCCTCCTGAAATATTTCCGGAAGAACCTTTTCTCTTGTCCTGAGGCACAAAATCAACATTGACATTTCCATCCTTAGGTTTGTTCCGTTTTCTGTTTTCCTCTCTTTGAGCTTCCTGAACCTGGTCCGCAAATTTTTTCAGTTTACTGTTTAAAAAATAGCGAACAAGGCTGGAAAAAATCCAACCCAAAGCAATAAAGAATATTATTATTTTTAAAATCATGATTTTCTTTTTTGTTCCGACCTATTCTCCACGAATTTTCCGGCTATTTCCATTTATAACGGAAAATACACTTTCAACATTCAATATTAAGGCATTTTTTAAAAAAAAGCCAATGTGGAGATCTCTTTCGAATGGGAATTGACCCATTTAAAGTACCCTAAATAATAAGCAAACCAGTTTTATCGGGGCCATTTTATCCTGATCACGCCAATTATTTAGGGTTGAAAACAAGTGAAAGAATCTCCGGTCTGGCCAACCGATTTTGACAAGCCTGGAGTATTAAAGGTTACCTGCTGAGGTAAAGATTTCTTTCAGAATAAATTTTCAGGAAATAATCATCCATAAGGTCATCAATAAAGTAAATAGCCTCTCCGGTAGATTTCATTTCAGGCCCTAATTCTTTGTTTACATTTGGGAATTTGTGAAATGAAAACACTGGCTCTTTTATGGCATACCCTTTTCGATAAGGTTTGAATTCAAAATCCGTCACCTTATTTTCTCCCAACATCACCTTGGTAGCATAATTGACATAGGGTTCCCTATAGGCCTTACAGATAAATGGTACGGTTCTGGATGCCCTGGGGTTGGCTTCTATCACATAAACCTTGTCATTTTTAATGGCAAATTGAATATTGATCAAGCCTTTGGTTTCGAGGGCCAATGCAATCCTTTCCGTGATGGTTTCAATTTGGCGAATGACCAAATCACCTAAATTATAAGGGGGTAAAACGGCATAGGAATCTCCTGAATGGATACCAGCTGGCTCAATATGTTGCATGATGCCTATGATGTAAACATTTTCTCCGTCACAGATTGCGTCTGCCTCCGCCTCAATGGCCCCTTCCAAAAAATGATCCAATAGAATTTCATTGTTGGGAATGTCCCTGAGTACATCCACGACATGTTGTTCCAATTCCTTTTCATTGATTACGATTTTCATTCCCTGTCCACCAAGGACATAAGAAGGCCTGACCAATAGCGGAAAACCAATGGTTTTGCACAATTCCAGCGCTTCATCGGTATTGTGTATGGTCCCAAATTCTGGGTACGGCACGTCATTTTCTTTCAAAAGTGTTGAAAACCTACCCCTGTCTTCTGCCAGATCCAATGCTCTAAAACTGGTGCCGATGATGGGAATACCGAATTTATCCAGCTTTTCTGCCAGTTTTAGGGCCGTCTGTCCACCAAGTTGTACGATTACCCCAACCGGATTTTCATGAAGGATGATTTCATAAATATGTTCCCAAAACACCGGCTCAAAATATAATTTGTCGGCAATGTCAAAATCAGTAGAAACCGTTTCAGGGTTACAATTGATCATGATGGTTTCATAGCCACATTCTTTGGCTGCAAGTACTCCATGAACACATGAGTAGTCAAATTCAATGCCCTGTCCTACTCGGTTGGGACCGGATCCCAATACCACTACCTTTTTTCTATCAGAGGAAATGGATTCATTTTCATCCCCAAAGCTGGAATAATAATAAGGGGTTTGGGCTTCAAATTCCGCCGCACAGGTGTCAACCAATTTGAAAACCCGCTTTATTCCCATATCTTCTCTTCTTTTTTTGAAAACTTCGCTTTCCAGACAACCTATCAAATGGGCGATTTGTCGGTCAGCATAACCTTTATGCTTGGCGGTTTTCATTAATTCATAAGGAATCGTATCCAGGGTATATTCGCCAATGGTGATGTCCAGATGGACCAATTCCTCAATTTGCTTGAGAAACCATTTGTCAATTTTGGTAAGGTCCTGAATGGTCCGGAAAGATATACCCAGTTTGAAGGCATCGTAAATATGAAACAGCCTGTTCCAACTGGGATTGGCCAAACTGTACAGGATTTCATCTTGATTTCTTAATTCTTTCCCATCTGCTCCCAGGCCGTTTCGTTTGATTTCCAGTGATTGGCAGGCTTTCTGTAAGGCTTCCTGAAAATTTCTTCCAATGCCCATCACTTCTCCCA
>JBBDSB010000326.1:0-1156 GCA_040905205.1 Cyclobacteriaceae bacterium | reverse complement strand
GATAGGTGATAAGGAAAATTAGACCTATTCGAACCAGAAAATTTCGGTTTCCCAATTCTACACCAGCCCGGCCTTTTTGAGTTTCTCCCAACAACCCGCCTTCAATCTCAATCAATCCATTCAATCTGCTTCAATCTTTCCCTTTTTAAGGTGGAAACTGCAATACATAAATGATAGATGATGGGTGATGGAGTGATAGGTGATGGGTGATAGGTGATAAGGAAAATTAGACCTATTCGAACCAGAAAATTTCGGTTTCCCAACCCTAAATCAACCAGGTATTTGTAAGATAATCTCAACAACCCCCTTCAAGCTCAATCAATCCATTCAATCTTCTTCAATCTTTCCCTTTTTAAGTTGGTAACTGCAATACATAAGGGATAGATGATGGGGTGATGGGTGATAAGTGATCGGTGATAAGTGATGAGGAAAATTAAACCAATTCGAATAGGAACATTTCGGTTTCCCAATCCTAAATTAAAAATAACATCATTGACAGGTAATAATTGACGAATAGATCTTTGACCCTGACGAAATTAAATTTATTCCTCACGAAAAAGATCAGTCAGAATACCCTCAATTTTCTATCTTTCATCATTGGCCGTTTTACCAACTTACTTAATCCGAGCCTTCCTAACCTCATCTCTATGATACCGAAAAATTTACCCTGTTTCAATCGCCTCTTATCATTGGTTGTCCTTCTGGCCCTTTTCTTATCATGCGACTCTGAGGATCCTCCTCCTCCTCCTACCTACACCTTATCCACTTCCGCATCACCTTCAGAGGATGGACAGATAATGGTGTCGCCGGCTGCAAGCACCTTTAATGAAGGACAGTCCGTAACCCTCACTCCGGAAGCCAACCCCAACTGGGTATTCAGCCAATGGGAAGAGGATGCCAGCGGCAGTGCCAGTCCGCTGACCATGACGATGAACACCAATAAGTCTGTCACCGGAGTATTTGTCAAAAGAGACTCTCCCCTGAATATTACGGTAGAAGGAGAAGGAACCGTCAGCGAGGAGATTGTCACTAACCCCTCTGCGAGAGATTATCCGCATGGGACCACCGTAGAATTAACTCCCGTTCCGGCAGAAGGGTGGGTGTTTGAGAGTTGGGGAGGGGATTTGAGTGGCAATGAGGTTCCGGAAAGGATTAC
>JBBDSB010000325.1:0-6831 GCA_040905205.1 Cyclobacteriaceae bacterium | reverse complement strand
TTTGGAATAGCCTGGGTCCTTTTGGCCCACTCATGCCATAAATCCGAAAGTTCCATTACCATATCCGGATGTTTTTGGGCTAAATCCATAGTTTCCGTTCTGTCTCTTTCCATATCAAAAAGCTCCCACTGTTCCGAAGCCAAAGTATTCACTTTCCTGAAATGCCCAGCACCGTCATATGCTTTTGAAACCAGTTTCCATTTCCCTTTTCTCAACCCGCGGTTGCCCTCATGCTCAAAATAAATAGCATCCCTTTCAATAGCTTCATTATTTGTAAACACGCCCCTAAGGCTTTTCCCCTCCATGGGTACAATTTCCTTTCCGCTATATTCTGAGGGGTAAGTAGCATCGGTGATATCTACTAAAGTAGCCATTATATCAATCAAATGACCTGGCTGGTGCCGGATTTGTCCCCGGTCTTTTATTACTGCGGGCCAATGGGCAATTAATGGAGTAGATACACCGCCTTCATGAACCCAATGCTTGAATTCCCGAAATGGGGTGTTGGACACATTGGCCCAGACAGGTCCGTATGCATGGTAGGTCTGATCACTTCCGGCCATCACTTTTTTGCCCATTACAATTACCGGAAAACCTTCCCTATTTTGTTTTGGAAACATTTGCGTCTGCAGCTCATCGGGGCCCATTGGTTCATAGGTGCGTAGGTCAGAAAGGTCATCATACTCATTATTAACCTGGGACCAATTTAAGGTTTCTGCGCATCCTCCATTGTCCTGCAAAAAGAGGATCAGCGTATTATCCAGCATACCTTTTTCTTTTAATTTATCCACAATTTTCCCTACCCCCTTATCCATCCTGGTAATCATGGCCGCATATACTTCCATGTTACGGGCGTGCCAGGCTTGGTTTTGAAGGGTATCCCAAGCTGCTACCGGCTCCGAGAGTGGCCAGCTTTCATCAATCATCCCAATTGATTTTAAGCGCTCATACCTTTTTTCCCTGATTGGTGCCAACCCTTGATCATATTTCCCCTTATGTAAAGCAATTTCATCCTCAGGGGCGTGTAGGGGCCAGTGAGGTGCGGTATAGGAAACATACATAAAAAAGGGGGCTTCTTTTGCCTCATGGGTATGTTCGTCAATATATTTTGTGGCATTGTCACTTATGGCATCCGTATAATACCACTTCTGCTCCGGTTTATACTCAGGATCATTGAATGGTGTGATAAAGGTATTGTTACGGGTCAAAGTCCATGGGTCCCATAAACTGCCAGCTCCGATGATGGTACCATAAAACTTGTCAAACCCCCTTTGAATAGGCCAATTGTACTTTAGGGAATCAATATCCTCCAGGTTCCGGGCCACGTGCCATTTACCCGACATGTAGGTTCGGTACCCTGCTGGTTGAAGCATTTCAGCAATGGTCACACATTGATTACCAATCTCTCCTCTATAGCCAGGCAAATTTTCATCCTCAGTCATAAAACCCATACCGGTTTGGGACGGATATAAACCAGTAAGCAAAGAAGCCCGGGTAGGACAGCAACGGGCCGTATTGTAAAACTGAGAAAAACGAAGACCGTTTTTAGCTAAGGTGTCCAATTCCGGGGTTGCTATTTCACTACCATAAGAACCGAGGTCCGAATAGCCCATATCATCCGCCAAAATCACTATGATATTCGGACGTTTATTTTGGTGGTTCTTTGTAGTACTTCCGGATTGTTTATTTTGAATATTTACCCGTGTTCTATCGCAATTTGTAAATAACAACAAATAGGAGATCAGAAAAAAACATTTAACAAATGGCATCTTTTTGAAAATTTGAAGATTTAATTTAAAATTATCATTTCTTTTTTTGGCAAGAATTATTACCAACCAATTATTTCCCATATCACTTTTTAAACTTTTGTTTCATATCCATTCGCTTTAGCGGTTTTAAACTAGCAATTAACTTTCGATTCCGAGATGGAAATCACAAATTCACATGGTTCACTTTCTCAAGCGTTAGGGCCAATCCGCCAGCAATAACATTTAATATCCGGGATTTTGAGAGAAATCTCCGGGATTGGATACTCTATCTATTTGGGTTTGAGGTATAGGCCTAACCAAATGCATGGGCTTAAAATTTTCAGCCGCATCAGGATTATATAAACTAATATACTCCAAAAATTTTCCTGTCCGCTTTAAATCATACCATCTATCCATTTCACCGGCAAGTTCCCTTCCCCGTTCATCTAAAATAAAATCTAAACTTATATCAGCAGGGGATATCTCCATTTCTGCTTCTTTCCCTTCCAATGCAGCCCTCCTTCTAATTATGTTTATATACTCCGCTGCTAAATCGTTGTTACCTAAATTATATGCTGCTTCTGCTGCTATTAAATACATCTCACCCAATCTTATTATTGGAGCATCCCTTGTTCCATGGGTAGCCAAAGGGTCTGTCCTCCATGGATCATAGTACTTAACTAAAGATGGCCACCACCTTCTTAATCCACCTCCAATTTCCAGACTCTCGTAAGTCATCCCCCCAACCCAATTATCATTAAAATCGATATACCAATATGGTGCTGTCTCTTGTATAGGATCTGGTATTGGATAGGTTACTATTTTCATGGCCGTATCACCAGGATTTACTGTATGTCCATTTATTACTCCGGTTGTGTTTGCAAGCCAAACTGTTTTGAATGAACCATCCCAACGACCATCAATTGAGGAATCAAACAGCTTTAATAATTTATTGGTTGGCATAAATCTATTATGACCCCTTCCATATTCTAAGGAATATTCCAAAGCTGGATTATAAAAGTAATGAGCTATAAATAAAACATGTGAAATATTTTGCCTCGAACTAATTCTAACATCCGTTGAGTACTGTGCTGCCAAAATTACTTCACTGTTTATTTGGTTGTTGATATTCCATAATTCCCCATAAGGTTTTACCAAACTATAATTATTATTACCAATTACATTTTCTGCATTTTCCAGAGCCTCGGCCCAATTTCCCACTGTTAATTGAACTCTTGCCATCAGTGCCTGTGCAGCCGGCTTTGTAACTCTACCATAATCATCGGTAGTTTCCGGTAGATTATCAATTGAAAATTGTAAATCAGGAACAATACCTTCTTCATATATTGTAGCAACAGGTGTTCTGAATGCTTCTGTTTCAACGCCAATGGTTTCTTCAAGAGAAAAATGGACATCACCGAATTGTTGAACCAAATGAAAATAATAGAGCGCCCTGAGGAATCTGGCTTCACCTATAATGGCAGTAAGTCTATTTTGATCGTTTGAATCACTTTGACCAATTAAATCTTTAGACCTACTAACCACTGCATTACATTGATTGATACCTCTATAAAAACCATCCCAAACACTTGTAATTAAATTATTCGTTCCTAATAAATTTGGTGTATAAAATCCAAGATCTGGTAGGTTAGTAAAGCCTCCAAAACCGAGCGTCCAAAGATCTGTTCCTGCCAATGTCATAAAGAAGGCACTTTCCTGTCCATAAAAATCTCTTAAATGACTATAGGCTGCCTTCAATCCGTTATCTAAACCATCAACTGTAGTATAATAATTATCTGCCGTGGTTAAATTCTTCGGGTCCTCGATGAGCGTGTTTTCACAGGAACCAAGAAAGAATATGAAACTTGCGAGTAGTAATATTTTTAATGAATTTTTCATCTGTTTATAATTTGTTTTTTAAAGGTCATAACTTGTCCCGTACCGAAGGTCGGGATGGAATCTCGCATGGTTTATAATCATCCCTCTGTGTGTCGCCTCCGTAATGCTCGATTTCATGTCCTTTTAATTATTGATTAAAAATTAACATTAAGCCCAAAAATAATATTAGTTGTGGTCAAGGGAATTCCCCCACCTACCATTCCGGTACCTTGTTCTGGATCTACTCTCTTGAATTTTGAGAAAGTAAGCATATCGGAATTATCCAAAGTGGTATAAATTCTAATAGATGACCCAGACCGTATTCTGCTCGTTAATTTATTGTCTAATGTATATCCCAAAGAAATATTTTTAATTTTCACAAATGACGCATCAAAATAGGTGACTGCATCACCGTAAAGGGGAGATCTTGCTGCTATAGGCATTGGAATTTCGTTACTTGGGTTATCAGGAGTCCAATAATTGAGATTGATTTTACCATGTCGTCCCTGCCAGTCATTACCACCCATGTTATGATAATTACTTTGAAGCATCTGGCCTTGCCTTGCAAACACCAAAACTGATAAAGTAAACCCCTTGTAACTGAATCTATTGGTCATTCCTCCACTCCATGTAGGTACAGTTGATCCTAAGACTGTTCTATCATCCTGATTAATTACTCCATCCGATTGATTGGTAAGTTGGCCAAGTTCATCCCTTCCATTTATATCGGCAATTTTAATATCACCGGGAGCTTGTCCATGTGAGTTGGCTTCAGTTACTTCTCCCGCCTGCCAAATTCCTTCCTGTAAGAAACTATAAAACACATTGATTGGCTGACCAATAAACCATCTGTTGCCTACATCATCGTTCTTAGAGTCCGTTAAGGAAACAATTTCCTCCTTATTTGAGAATAAATTCAGGTCTACATTCCAATTAAACCCATCATTGGTGTTTTGAAAAATATATGTAGATGCTGAAAATTCAATTCCTCTATTACGTGTACTTCCAATATTTTGGACAATAGAGGAGTAACCGGAGGTTATTGGTAAAAATCTATTTAAAAGTAAATCTTGGGTGTTGGTATTATATAATTCAATTGAACCTGAAACCCTGTCATTTAAAAAGCCATAGTCGAAACCAATATTCAATGTCTTGGATATTTCCCACCTTAAATCAGGATTAGGAATCACCTGCATTCCGAATCCAAATGCCTGACTATCTCCAAAGGCATAATTTGTATTGGTTAATCCACCTAAGGTCTGATAGGGTCTAATTGCTGTATTACCTACCTCACCATATCCTACTCTCAGCTTCATAAAATTTAAAAAATTGCCACTATAAAAATTTTCTTCGGATACAATCCATCCTACAGCAGCCGATGGGAAAAACCCCCATTTATTTCCTTCTGCCAGCCTTGAAGACCCATCAGCCCTGCCAGAAACTGACATAAGGTATTTTTCCTTAAATTTGTAATTTATTCTTCCCATATAAGATAATAGGGACCATTCCTCCAACGAACTATTAATACTTGATATATTATTTGCACTCCCTAAATCATAAAACATAGCTTTTTCAATTGGTAAGTTCACTCCATTTACCCCTAAGGATTGAGACTTACTTTCTTGCAAACTAAACAGGCCAACTACATTTATTGAGTGATCATTAATTATTTTGTTGTAGGTAAGTATATTTTCAAAATTGTAATTGAATTCACTTAGGTCAGTGACTGTGGCACTATTGATTCCTTCACCTAATAACAACCCTTCATATTGCCCCCTTTTTGAAGATCTAATATCAGGACCAAAATTCATTCTATAAGTAAGGTTTTGATGCAGTTTATATTCTGCAAATAAATTGGCAAAAACCCTGTTTCCGCTGGTTTCATCTTTATATTGACTAGGATCCAAATAATACAGTGGGTTAACGGCCTCCACCCTGTCGTTTGGATATTGTAGTAAATTACCATCAGCATCATACGGGGACGCTAGAGGTGATACAGAGATTAATTGTGAATTAAACTGACTTTGCATCAATTCTTGAACGCTAGTTGCTACCATAGAATTTAGACCGATGGTCAAGTTCTTAGTTACCTCGACCTCGATGTTTGCCCTGAAGGAATTTCTTGAAAAGCTACTACTGTTTTTTATGATTCCCTGTTCGTCAAAAAGAGATCCCGAAAGATAATAATTAACCTTTTCAGAGCCCCCACTAATAGAAATCTGATGCTGATGTTGCCAACCATTTCGTAATCCTAAACCCAGCCAATCAGGATCAATTCCACTCAAATAGTTTTCTTCTGAACTTAATATGGTATTATCCTGACTAGCGTCATTACGATTCAGTCCATTTGCAACCCTTACATATTCCACAAATTCCTGAGGATTCATGGGATCTAGATTCTCAAATGGCTTTTGAATGGCATAACTTCCAGAATAGCTAATTTTAGCATCTCCCCTTTTTCCTTTTTTTGTAGTAATGAGGATTACCCCATTGGCACCCCTGGATCCGTAAATGGCAACAGAGCTCGCATCTTTTAATACTTCCATTGATTCTATATCATTGGGATTGAAATCATTCAAACTTAAGGTGGTGGGTATGCCATCAATAACGAATAAAGGATCATTGCCCGCAGATATGGATCTGTTTCCCCTTACCCTTATTTGAACATCACTTCCGGGCGTGCCATTTGTTCTTATAATATCAACACCTGCTAACCTTCCCTGGGCTTGCTCCATTACATTACTAAAAGTACTATTTCCTAAATCCTTAGCGGATAATGATGAGATTGAACCAGTGATATCGCTTTTTTTCTGCGTTCCAAATCCTACAACCACCACTTCATCCAAGGAGGACATGTCCTCGGTCATGGTGATATCGATAACACTCTGGTCTCCCACATCTATTCTTTGGGATTCGAAGCCGATAAAGGAGAAAACAAGGGTAGCACCTTCCGGCACCGAAATGGAATACGCCCCATCCAGGTCTGTCGCCGTACCGATGGTGGTCCCTGGTACGGATACGGTTACTCCGGGAATGGGCTCGCCATTGCTGTCCACCACGGTGCCGGTAACGGTTACATCCACTGTACCTAAGGGAGAAAAGTGGTATGATTGAAATTTAGCTTTTTCTCCCAAATGAAAGGTGTCGTTAGGATGGGCAGCCAGCATGGCATTCAAAAAAAGCAACTGGCATCCAAAACAAAACA
>JBBDSB010000324.1:0-1163 GCA_040905205.1 Cyclobacteriaceae bacterium | reverse complement strand
TACCAATATATTTTTTCCCTTCATGGATTTCAGTTTTTATTTAGGGTGAGATGATAGATTATTATGTTAATTAAATTTTTTACCCTCAAATAATCACTTTCCCAACATGGGAAACAGGCGTTTGATTTCTTCTTCGGAGGGTTGGGAACCATATTCACAGATTTCAAATGCCTCGGCATATTCAACCCCGGATGCCTTTTCAGCACCATACCATTTTTCAAGGCTGGCTTTCACCTGAGGATTGATACTTCCAGACCGGTTTTCTTTGAGCCAGGCTTTTCTTGCTCCTTTCCCTTCCGGTACCTCGTCTGCATATCCTCCTATCCAGGGAAGCCATTCATAGAATTGGGATTCATGGGCATCCATACCGGCTATTTTTTTGTCAATGACCTTGGTGATGTCTACCGCAAGATGCGGTTCAAAGGGATTGGGTTTCTGAAAATGGTCCTGAAAATAGAGAAATACCGGATTTTTGTCTAAGGCGGGTGTATCAGGAGCGATATTGGGAACACCTACCATGTAGGCGGCATCCTGAACCAAAACCCCTGTATACCGGTGATCAGGGTGGTAATCATTTGGCCTTGGTGCGATGACCACATCGGCATCCCATTCCCTGATTTTCCGGATGATCTGAAGCCGGATTTCCAAAGTAGGCAGCAGTTCCCCGTCATGGTTGTCCAAAACATCGTATTCGACCCCAAGCCTTTTGGCGACTTCCTGGGTTTCTGCGATCCTTCTTTTCGCCAACATACCTCCGCCTTCCTCCATATGGCCCGCATCTCCATTGGTCACAGAAACAAACTTCACTTTATGCCCCATTTCTACAAATAAGGAAGCGGTGCCTCCCCCCTTGATATCACAGTCATCAGGGTGCGCTCCGATCATGATGATCTGTAATGGTTTTTGCTGCGCCATTACAAAAGGAACTAAAGCGGTGTAAAACAATAAGAACAGAAATCTGGCTTTCATATTTAATTTTCGGTTGGTAAAAGAAAGGGGTGAAGATAGTCAATTCACCCTATTTTGCCAATCTATGCGCCCAAATTATCCAATATTTGAACTTCATCCTGAAAAGTTATTCCTTATCTTTGCCCCCTGAATTATACAGCGCATCTTAAGCCCCAATTTATGCTTCAGGTAAATTTTATCAGAGATAATTTCCA
>JBBDSB010000323.1:0-1166 GCA_040905205.1 Cyclobacteriaceae bacterium | reverse complement strand
TTGGACGGGTGACGCCCCGTGAGCCCATACCTTCCATTTTGTGGCCTGACATTTCGTTTTTTACTTCCTCCTTTATCACCAGCGTCATTCCACATTTGGGGCATTTGCCCGGTTGATCACTCAGGACCTCAGGATGCATGGAGCAGGTGTACTGGGTGTTTTTTGAAGGTTTGTCCGCATCACCCTGATGGGACATTGAAGAAGGGTCATTTTTTTTCATAACACAATTGGATTTAGGTTAATGAATCTTCATTCCTGATTATTTATTCAGATTATTCTCCTGATAAAATTTCTTTGGATTGGCTTTTAGGTTTTCAACCATTTTGGGCAGGGTATCCCGCAAACCGTGTTTGGGTATCCAGCCCAACAACTTTTTAGCCTTTGAGCTGTCCATTTCGAAATGGTCATCGGCCAGATCTATCATCCAGGGTTTTATAAAGGCTTTGCCGAAAAGATTTTGCATAAATGCCCCTGCTTTGGCAAACCACTTTGGAATGGCGATGATGGACATTTTTTTTCCATGAATTTCTGTGCTGATAATGTCCTGGAGTTCCTGATAGGTCAGGGTCTCGTCATCGCCAATATTCAATATTACTTCCTCTGGCAGATCCTTCCTTTTTTCAATGGCCAAAGCCATGGCATTGATGACATCATCACGGTGTACATAAGTGCTGCCATGGGCCGTGTTGGCAGGATAAAGTCTTGCTGAAATTTGATTTTCATAGATACGCTGCGCCTGATTGGTGATAGGGATTGAATTGCCATCTTCACTATAAACCCCGGCTATACGCATCATCACTACAGGAATTTCACCCCGTTTTTCGTGCATTACTTTTTCAGTCGTGACTTTCGATTTCGGATAATCCCATTTGGGTTCCAGAGGCGAATCTTCGGTTATTTTCACCCCGGGCGATGAAGGTCTGTAGACCAGCATACTGCTTGAAAAAATGAATTGTTCCACTTCAAAATCCTGTAAGTAGTTCAGCAACCGCTCAGTACCTTTTACGGTCACTTTGTCGTACAGATCAGAGGGTTTCCCCAGAAAATCATAATATGCGGCCAGGTGTACGACCGATGCTATTTTGTTACCGTAGGCGTAGCGGATTCTTTTAAAGGCAAAGGCCATTCGGGCATCGCTGGTGAGGTCCACACAGACACATTCGGCT
>JBBDSB010000322.1:0-1173 GCA_040905205.1 Cyclobacteriaceae bacterium | reverse complement strand
GGAAGGTTTGGAATCGTTGCATTCGCTTCGGCAGGCAGGGTGTATTCCAATGTAAGAACTGAATTGGTAAAGGACATCCACCTGGCTGCCGGGGGGGGACTAAGGTTCAGGATAAGTAAAAAAGACCGGACCAATGTCCGGTTTGATTTTAGTCTTACTCCAGATTCCAGCGGATTTTACATTTATTTTGCAGAATCTTTTTAAATTTCTTTGATGCTAAAGCCAACCCATACAAATTTTATCACCAAACTTTTCCACTGGGAATATTGGCCCACCTGGATCATTTATTTTCCAGTGTTTTTCTATTACCTGTTCCTTTCGATAAAAGCCAAAAGCTTTTTTTTCTTTACCCTGGCCAATCCTGAAATGGAAATGGGCGGGCTGTACAATTGCAGCAAATACAAACAACTCCAAAAAATTCCCGCCGAGCTAAAACCCTTGACCTTATATGTAAAAGCTGGCTCGAGGGTACCTTTGATAAGCGCCAAATTGCGGGAGCTGGAACTGGACTATCCAATTATCGCCAAACCAGACAGGGGAGAAAGAGGAAAAGGTGTCTCTTTGTTGAAAGACCCATTTCATTTAAAAATATACCTGCAGCAGTGCAAATCCGATTTTTTGTTGCAAGAATACATTTCAGATCCTTTTGAAGCTGGTCTTTTTTACTATCGTCTTCCGGATAGACTTTCAGGGGAAATCCCTTCAATTGTATTGAAAACCTTCCTCTCAGTCACAGGTGATGGTAAATCCACGCTGGATGAACTAATGCAGCGCATCCCCAGGGCCAGGCTTGTGGCCAAAAGCCTGCTGCAAAGGGAAGATATAGATCCTCTGGAAATATTGCCGACAGGAACAATAAAATTGCTGGAACCCATAGGCAACCACAACCGAGGGACCGAATTTTCCGACGGCAACCAGTTTGTCAATCAGGACCTTTTGTATTTTTTTGATGCCTTGAGCTATCATTTACCGCATTTCCATTATGGGCGGTTTGACCTTAAGGCACCATCCCTGGGTGATTTCCTGAAAGGCAATGGCATCAAAATACTGGAGGTCAACGGAGTAAATGCCGAACCCGCACATATTTATGATCCAAAAGGAAAATACATAGATGCGATCAAAACACTGTTCAGGCACTGGAAAATTATTTTTCAGATTAGTGAAAAAAACCGG
>JBBDSB010000321.1:0-1176 GCA_040905205.1 Cyclobacteriaceae bacterium | reverse complement strand
TTCTGCCAAACTGAAAAAATATGGCTCTGAATTTCTTCCCATCATCAAAAAGTACGCGGAAGAGAATTCCATTGAAGAGCGAAAAAGAGCTATTGAAAAGAAAGTGAAAAAAAGTTCATCCGGCAAGAAACATAATATTATTGGCGAAGAGTATAATTCAGGTAAGTCGATTGATCACCTGGCCGAAGAACATGGCGTTAAAAGTGCAACCATTCTGAGTCATCTGAAGAAATTCCATGACGAGGGAAATAAACTGGACGCAAATGGGATTATATCAGCTTCAGAACTGTCGCAGCGGAAAATTGATGAGGTATTTGCTTCCATGGAAAAAATTGGCCCTGAAATTTTAAAACCCATTTATGAAGATTTAAATAAATCTGTGGACTACAATGAACTCAGAATTCTGCAACTGGCATATTTGGCAGGTGAAAAGGAATAAAGTTGTTTTTTATTCCGTTTAGTTATAACATTGTTATAATATCAATTTAAATTGACTATAGTATGGAAGCTAAAATTCGAAAAATCGGCAATAGTTCAGGCATTATTCTTCCCAAAGAAATTATGGATGAACTGCATCTCAAAGATGGTGATGTGTTAACCATCGAAAGAAAAGGAACATCATTGGAGTTATACCAAGAAAATCCTGAGTTTTCAGAATGGGCTGAAGCATATCGAAATGCAAATCTGGATTATAAAGAGGTATTGAAAGAACTGGCTAAATGATCAAATTTTTAAAACTTGAAATAATTCTTTCATTTCATGATGATCAGATAAGACAATATGGAGGTAATCCGGGAATTCGGGATAAAGGTTTGCTGGAATCTGCCCTTGCTCAACCGGAGGCAAGTTTTGGGGGAGAGTATGTTCACAAAAATATTTTTGAAATGGCGGCCGCTTACGGATACCACATTTGCAATAACCACCCATTTATAGATGGCAATAAACGAACAGCCCTGATTGCAATATATACGTTTTTGTATGTAAACGGCAGGAAATTGATAGCGGATAAAAAAGTGTTGTATGCAACAATGATAGAATTGGCAAGCGGAAATCTTACAAAAGAAGAACTCAGCAATTTTTTAAAGGAACACTCTGTGGAAAGAGAATGATTACCCCATTTATCCAATCCCTCAAAAAAACACCCGGTGGACTGTTTAATCCCTGGTTCCATCAGGA
>JBBDSB010000320.1:1366-6959 GCA_040905205.1 Cyclobacteriaceae bacterium | reverse complement strand
GCATGCGGCCAGCGCCAATAAGTACCATCTTTTTTTGTTCCCTGTCCATATTTTGTCATAATATCCTCAGGAACACCTACATAGGCATCATAGGGATTCCTTGTCCTACCATCAGGGTTTCCGCTGGGAATAATCACCACCCTGGCCTGATCAAAATATGCTTTCAGTTCAGGCCATTCCTTACCCCGGTAATCCCGGCCAGTTTCGGCGATATGGATTAGATTGACCAAACCCACAATGCCTTCAACCTCCTGGCCATGCACCGGACCAAGGAGGAATACTACAGGTCGTGTGTTTTCATTTTTTTCTGCGTAAAAAGCAGCATTTCTTGCCGCTACAGCAGAATTATAATTGGCTTGTGTACGGAAATTCTCTTTCTGCCCATAATAAACAGCATACAAAGGATGTCCTCCCGGAGAGATGGCTATCTTTTCTGATTTCCCGGTTTTCATGGCGGCCATTTCATCATAAATATCCTGAAGGGTGGATTTATAAAAGGATGGTATGTCTTCTGGATTTGGGGGGTCCCCTTTTTCAGGTAAGGTTTGGCTTGAACAAACGGAATCAAAAAAAACTAAAAACAGCAAGGTCGGATAAACAAGGTCAAAAACTCGGATCATGTTTCAATAGGGGTTTAATTGGATTCCCTTAAAAAAGGAAATGGCATGGAATTTATAATTTAATTCCCTCAATTCTAATATAAATCTACGCTTAATCTTAAAAACACCTGAAAAAACCTCCCAGGTTGGGGTTTATCTAAGGTCAGATTGACGTCATTTGGCCAAATCAATGCTTATATTGACATTATTGTTTCCTACCTCAAAAGCGGCACTTTCAAATGAAGGGGCAGAAAAAGTGCTGCGGGCATTATTGGAAAAACCATAAGCATCTTTAGGAATCCCAAATAAGCCTGTCCGCATTTTTCCATCCCCATCATGGTCATGAAATACCGCAACTGCATATCTCCCAGGCTTTAATCCTTTCACCGACAGGTTTGAAACCGCATCTTTGATGGGTGCAGACAAGTTTTTGATGGTCTTGGCAGGTTTGTCGGGAAAGCCTTCCGGACCATTAAATACCAAAACCTGAACCAGGCCTTCATCTGAGCCTATTCCAATTATGCTGATCTGCAATGTTGAATTTTCCGTTGGCATTAAAATTACGATATTTATTAAATATGCCAACAGTATTGTTTTTACAAACATTTTTTTAAGGTTTCTATTTGGTTTATTTTTCCTGTCCTGGTCATTTCAAATTTTGGTAAAAACACAATGGATTTTGGTACATGGTATTTGGGAAGTTGGTTCTTTGCCAAATCCAGTAGCCTATTTTTCTTAGTGGTATCCCTTTCTCCTTCCAATACAAGGAGTAAGGCCTGCCCAAGTTGTTCATCAGGCTTTCCGGAAATAAAAAAAGCCCTTTGGGGAAAAAATTGTTCTACAATCGGCCGAATTTCTTTTTCTATTTCTTCAGGATGGAGTTTGATTCCGCCGGAATTGATCACAAAGTCCGCCCTGCCTTTCCAGGCAAACTTGTTTTTACCAAACATTTCGACGACATCCCGGGTAGTAATCCAACTATCCGAAGTCATTGGTGCTTTGATGCGAAGTGTACCTTCGCTGCCCAGTCCAATCGTCACTCCAGGTAATACCTCGTATACCAAGGGACCGGGTTCTTTGAGGTTCCCCAATGCGATATGGGAGACTGTTTCCGTCATTCCATACGTTTGGTAGACGCTTCCTTTTAGCATCCGGACTTGTTTGATCAACACTTCCGAACTGGGTGCTCCACCAATCACCAAAACTCCAATCCAATCCAAAATCTCCCTGCTGAATTCATTTGTCAAACAGGCCTGCACCTGCAAGGGTACCATGGCAACAAAATCAAAATTCCATTTTTCCATTCCCAACAGGGGATTGGCGGAAGGGGGGACCAAAACAAGTCTTGCCTTCCATTCCATGGCCCTCACCAGCATCATTTTTCCGGCAATTCTTTCGGTATCCAGGCAACAAAGTAAGGTACAGCCTTCATCCAGTTGAAAAAAAGCCCTGGTGGCCTCTGCACTACACATCATTTGTTTCCTGGTGACAGGGATGTTTTTTGGGAGCCTGGTGGAGCCTGAGGTTTGCAGCAAAAAATGATCTTCCCCCAGCAACCACGCTTTGCAAAAATCAAAAGCCGAAGTAAACCCAGGATCGGCATTTTCACACTTCCCTGTTTTGATCAAGTCAAAATCAAAAAAATCATTTTCAATGATGATCCCGCCCATAATTATGGCAAATAAACAAAGAATACAATGTATATAAAGACTATTGCGTATTTAATTTCTCAAAAATAAATAAGGCTGTTATCTTGCGGGAAATAAATTACCTAGGAAAATGACGAACTGGAAAACAGTCAAAGAATACAAAGACATTACTTATAGAAAATGTGATGGCGTGGCCAGGATTGCATTTAACAGGCCCGAGGTTAGAAATGCTTTCAGGCCCCAAACCACCAGCGAACTTTATGAAGCGTTTTTGGATGCACGGGAAGACACTTCCATTGGAGTGATATTATTGTCTGCAGAAGGACCTTCCCCAAAAGACGGGGTATATTCTTTTTGCAGTGGAGGAGATCAAAAGGCCAGGGGACATCAGGGATATGTAGGTGAAGATGGCATGCACAGATTAAATATCCTGGAGGTGCAACGCCTGATAAGGTTTATGCCCAAGGTAGTGATTGCTGTGGTTCCCGGCTGGGCGGTGGGTGGTGGACACAGCCTGCATGTGGTCTGTGACCTTACCTTAGCCAGTAAGGAACATGCCCAATTTAAACAAACCGATGCCGATGTGACCAGCTTTGACGGAGGCTATGGATCTGCTTACCTGGCAAAAATGGTAGGACAAAAAAGAGCCCGTGAAATATTTTTTCTTGGAAGAAGTTATTCTGCTGAAGAAGCTTACCAGATGGGCATGGTCAATGCCGCAGTGCCTCATGAAGCATTGGAACAAACCGCCTATGAATGGGCCCAGGAAATTCTGGAAAAATCCCCCACTTCCATTAAAATGCTGAAATTTGCTTTTAACCTGACTGATGACGGCATGGTAGGCCAACAGATTTTTGCCGGAGAGGCCACCCGATTGGCCTATATGACTGAAGAAGCCAAAGAAGGAAGGGATGCCTTTCTGGAAAAAAGAAAACCGAATTTTAAAAATATCAAATGGATTCCTTGATTTTTATGGGTTTCAATAGAAAGAATGATTTGAAATTATGTTAGCCGCCCATCCCAATTGGTCAATTAAATGATTTATATCATGGATTTCTTATATGGGTTAGATTGAATATACCAATAATTAGTAGTATTTTTAGTTATCGGCCTTTAATCCGCAGGTTATTCAAAAAATTAACTGGATTTAAAGCGATTAAGCCTTCCTGGTTTTACCCCTTGATTTTCACAAATACCTGAAAACAAAAAACCTGAAAGGTCTGCGGATTTCAGTTATCAGATTAAATTTAAACAAGAAACAGCTATGAGTTTTAGTCTTATACTTTACGGTATTGAAATTGAAGAGATATTAAGAAACAGCGAAAGGTCCATTTTATATGAATCTGCTTTGATGTTGGAAAAGGGGTCTGCCATTTCCAATAAAGGAGCTTTGATGGTGTATTCCGGTAAAAAAACAGGAAGAAGTCCGAAGGATAAAAGGGTAGTAAAAAATAAAGAATCT
Organism: Cyclobacteriaceae bacterium; assembly: GCA_040905205.1. Classification (GTDB taxonomy): domain Bacteria; phylum Bacteroidota; class Bacteroidia; order Cytophagales; family Cyclobacteriaceae; genus Cyclobacterium. Next base: position 3,249 of record JBBDSB010000320.1, on the reverse strand, counting down.
GAAAAAAACATAGATTGGGGGCCTGTAAATTACGAAATGGACGAGCATACTTTTATGGTCAACAGGGAAAGGGCTATCGACTATTTAAACACCAGAAACCACCTCTATGTCGTAGATGCTTATGCCGGCTGGGATCCTAATTACAGGCTTAAAATACGTATTATCTGTACCAGGGCCTACCATGCCTTGTTTATGGAGAACATGCTGATCATGCCCACAAATGAGGAATTGGAGGACTTCGGAGAACCTGACTATGTCATATTCAATGCGGGCGGATTTCCAGCTAACCAATTTACGACCACAATGACTTCCAAAACCAGCATAGGCATCAGCCTTGAAAGAAAGGAAGTTGTTATTTTGGGGACCGAATATGCCGGGGAAATGAAGAAAGGGATTTTTTCCATCATGAATTACCTGATGCCATTGCAGGATGTATTACCTATGCATTGTTCTGCCAACGTTGGTGAAGAAGAGGATGTATCCCTGTTGTTTGGCCTTTCCGGTACCGGAAAAACGACCCTGAGTGCAGACCCTAAGAGAAAATTGATCGGGGATGATGAGCATTGCTGGCATAAAGGCGGGGTTTTCAATATTGAAGGGGGTTGTTACGCCAAGGCCATTGATTTAAGTGCCGAAAATGAACCTGATATTTTTAATGCCATCAGATACGGGACCGTGCTGGAGAATGTGGTTTTTGATCCTGTTTCCCGAGAAGTGGATTACACAGATACCTCCATCACACAAAATACCAGGGCCTCCTACCCTATTGAATTTATTGAAAACACCCAAATACCCTGTATTGCAGGACATCCTAAAAACATCATTTTTCTGACCTGTGATGCCTTTGGGGTTTTGCCACCTGTAAGCAAATTGAGCCCTGAACAGGCCAGCTATCATTTTATATCAGGTTATACCGCCAAAGTGGCCGGAACTGAAATGGGTGTGAAAGAGCCCCAGGCCACTTTCAGCGCTTGTTTTGGTGCTGCATTTATGATGTGGCATCCCAACAAATATGCGGAATTGCTGGCCAAAAAAATGAAGGAACATCAAGTTTCTGCCTGGCTGGTCAACACGGGATGGAGCGGTGGAGCTTATGGGGTTGGATCAAGGATAAAACTAAAATATACCCGGTCCATTTTGGATGCCATACACCATGGTGATTTCGACCAGGTTAAAACCCAAAAAGAGGAAGATTTTGGTTTGGAGATCCCATTGACCTGTCCCGGATTGCCTTCCGATATTTTGGTTCCGGAAAACACCTGGGAAAACCAAGACCAATTTTTAAAAACAAAAAGCATGTTGGTTAATCTTTTTCGGGAAAATTTCGCCAAGTTTACAAACGATGTCGATACAAATATCACCAAAGCAGGGCCCAATTAGAATATGCGAAACATAAAAGCTCACCATGCAATCATTCCGGAAGAATATCCATCCGTGCATGGGTTGATCGTAGAAAAAAATGACCTGTATATCAACACCGGCAGGGAACCATGATAAGGTATGGCCTTCCAGAATTTGAATTTAAGGAGCATATTGATTTGGGGGACTTTAACTTTGTACCTACAGTTTCATATATTTCCCCGGGAAAATTTTTGATATCATCTGAGCCTGCGGGGAATGAAAGAAATAAGATATTCCATGAAGTTTATTTGGAATCAAAAACTTCAAGAACCCTTCCTGTTTCCACAATGCCCTATAGCGGAGAATTAAATCCTGGCCTGCTCGCCAAAATGAAGGACGGTCATTTATTAAATTTCGGGCTTACTGACACCATTTACCAACATAAAGAGGATTCTATTTCTATTTATACTACCCTTAATTTTGGAGATAAAAGCATTGATCCCGTTGATTTCGAGTTAGAAGGAGAAGCTTTTATGGAAAAA
>JBBDSB010000320.1:0-1266 GCA_040905205.1 Cyclobacteriaceae bacterium | reverse complement strand
AGGAAGATCCCATCCTGATAAAATACAATTTGCTTTTTAGGCAGTATTTTATTAGCTTTTACGATGAAAAAATTCGCATTGGTATTAAGTGGAGGTGGTTTTAAGGGAGCTTTTCAAATCGGTGCCCTAAAATACCTAAATGAAAACTGGGCCCAGATCCATTCAGGACAGAATAAAATGAAATTTGATATCATCGGTGGAGTTTCTGTGGGCTCCCTGAACGGCGCTTTGATGGCCACTGATCAGTTTGAGTCGCTGCTAAAAATATGGGAGGATGTTGGGGAGAATGGTGTGGAAGAAATCTATACCTCCGATTTTATTGACACCCAATCTAACTCCGAAGATTTAAAATTTAAAATCGATGCGGAAAAACTGGTCGCCAAATTTTTACCCGATTTCAAGATCAATATCTCCTTTTGGCAAGGCTTGCAGTTGCTCTTTTCCAAAAACAGTAGGGACCGTTTGTTTTCAGATGTCCTCCAATCCGCGGTAGCTGAAATTGGGCCCAACTTTCAAAACTTCAAATCCCTGGCCGATAATGCCCCCTTAAAGTCCAAGCTGGAAGCACTTCTAAAAATAGATAAAGTAAAAGAAACCATTTACAGTTGCGGCTTTGTATCGCTGGATGATGGCAATTACTATTCCGTTAAAAGTAGTGAGTTCAATTCTGATAGTGATTTCCAGGCAGGGGTATTGGCTTCCTCCGCAATGCCCATTATTTGGGAACCTATTCCGGCCATAGGTACCCAAAATAAAAATATTAAAAACACGGTGGATGGTGGTATTAAAAATGTTTCCCCACTGGGTGATGTAATTGATGAAATCAATAAGCAGGGGGATGCCGGAGATTTTACCATTGTGATTATTAATTGCAACACCCATGACCTAGAACCTGCCAATTATGATCAATCCAACATTGCGGAAATTGCCCTGAGGTCCTTGACCGATCTTGCTATTTCGGAAATATTCAACAATGATATCAAAGAATTTTTGCGGATCAATGATATTTTAACCCAAATTGGAGATGACAAAATCATATATAATTATGATTTCAGAAAAGAGTCAAGGACCAATGAGCAGCTGAAAACATTCAAAGCCATCATTATTCAACCTGATCTAGGGGTTTTGGGTGATAGCCTCGTGTCCACGAAAGCCTTGTACAAAAGGCGGTATGCCCATGGTAGGGAAAAGGCAATTGAAGCAATAAACAAACTTAAGATGAGTGGTAAGGATTTCAAAACCATTCTGACATGAAATCGAGCATGA
>JBBDSB010000319.1:0-1181 GCA_040905205.1 Cyclobacteriaceae bacterium | reverse complement strand
AACGTAAAGAGTTTTAAACGCAATCTAGCAAAAAAAATAACTATTTAATTAAAGCTATCAAGATTGCGGTTAAAACTTAGTTGGACAAAGCCGGTGCTTTTCTATGGGCATTTATGTTTCCTCATTTGGATGATTTTTGTCGGCAGGACCACAGAATCCTCAATCAAGTCTTCTGAAATCCCCGACTTTGGGATTTTTCCGATGCTATACGGGCAGTCCTTTCCCATTAACGCCGCTACGTTCTGATTTTTTGATCATTATTTCAAAGAACGTTACTTCTTATCGGCATATCAGGGCTCCTTGCCTTTCCCTTCTGCCAGGCCATAAACCATTTTTCCACGATTGCAACAGGTACACCTGAACGGATCCCGGCCGAGTATTTCTTCCAAAATCTCATAAGTGGACAAACCCTCGTAGAAGGAAATGAACCTCGTTATTCTCAGTAACCTGAAACAGTCCTCCATTTTGGTCTTGCTGTTCGCCGATGACATGATCCCGTAATACCTTATCTTGTAAAAGCCGTTGGGAAGTACATGTTGCATGAACCTGCGGATAAATTCTGCACAGGGAAGATCCATGATTTTGGTCTTGTTGTCCCTGTAATCCTTCCACCTGAATTTTACCGTAGTGGCGTTTACCGATACTATCCTGCTGTTACTGATGGCTACCCTGTGGGTGTACCTGCCCAGATAGCTGACCACCTGGTTGGCCCCCCTGAACGTTTTCTTGATATAAACATGCCATAACTTCGAATAAGCTTCCTTTTTTAAAAGTCCCATAGCAGCATACAGGCCTTTCTGTTTTTCAGGTATCCTGATCTGGTTTGCCTGCAAGGCAAAGAAAAGCTTTTCCATGAATATCCCCCTGAATATCTGTGAGAGGGCTTTCACGGGCACGAAGAATTTTTTATTGGCTGCCACCCACTCCATATGGTCAGGATCAGGCCCTCCGGCAGGTACCAGCATGTGGATATGGGGATGGTAATTGAGTGCCTGTCCCCAGGTATGGAGTACCGATAAACAGCCGCTTTCCACTCCCAAGAAGGCAGGGTTTGAGGCTGCTTTCTTCACCGCAAGTGCCGAAGAGGCAAAGAGCATGCTATAACATTCCCGCTGGTTGAGGTAGAACAGGGGTTTGAGGAATTCCGGAACGGTGAATACTATATGAAAATACCTTACCGG
>JBBDSB010000318.1:0-6986 GCA_040905205.1 Cyclobacteriaceae bacterium | reverse complement strand
GGATGATTATGAGCAAGGATCAAGGCCGATGCTTTAAATTCAAGGGCAATTTTGAATACAATTTTTGCATCAACCACTGTTCCTGATGTGCCACCGGATGAAATCAATTCAGCTTTGATGATACGGTTGGCCCTGTTTAATAAAAGACAATAAAATTGTTCTATTTCCTGATCCAGCAGGTAAGGCCTTACATAATCATAGGCATCTTTTGACGAATTGATTGTGTGTCTGGTTCCGGAATTTGAAAAGGTCCTTCGCCTACCAAGCTCAAAAGCACTTACCAGGGCAGCTGCTTTATTGATGCCTACGCCTGTAAACTGCATAAAATTGTTGATGTTCCATGAAGCAAGGTTTTCAATGCTTTCCGCTTTTTTAAGGATCTGCCTTGCTGTTTCCATTGATATCCCGGCTATTGAGCTTACGATATGCTGGTTGGAAAGAGATGCCGTACCTCTTTCATACAGTGTCATTGCTGGCTCGCTTAATTTTAATTTCGTCGAGTTCTTCATTTAGTTCGATAATTTTTAGGTTGAGGTTATGATTCATTTGTTCAAGGATCCTGACATGTTCTGCCGTGATGTTCAGGGGCCTTCCAAATGCCCCACCGCCCCTGTAATCCCACACGAAATGGGAAGGGTCTACATTGATATCCCTTGCATCTGCTGCCCAATCAATGGGTATGGCCGAGTCTATCTTTCCTTTTGAATTGGGGATAAGGTTGATCACGTCCCCTTTGGTTAGTTTTACCATAGTTTTAGTTGTTTAAATATGATTGTTTGAATTCATTTTGCTGTTCCTCCGTCAATTCATTCCAGGACTTTCCTGTTATTTGTTTGACTTCATCATCCCACACCTTTATGGTGTAGTTCCCTGTATACTTTCCCTCCTGGTAGGAGCTTGATAATTCGAAAACTGGCTTTTCCACACTCATAGCCCGAGCTCGTCAAGGATTTTACCTTTTCGGATACTAATGGCGTCACGAACCTGCTTGACACTGGCTAGTTCTTCCAGTTCACCCAGGAACCGGTATTCGTGATTCATTGACTCTTTGGAATAATCCTGCTTGATCCTTGTGGCGATTTCCTCAATCTTTCCCAAGTCAAGGTCACCACTGTAGGTTTTGACGGCTCTTGCCAGTTCCAGGGTGATGGCTATAGCTTCTTGTGGGGCTTTAATATCTGCCACGGCCAAAGCCTTTTGCAATTGTTTGATCTGATCTTTACTCATAGGTTTATTTTTATAGATATTATAATTAAATTATTATTTTATTTAGATATGTTTATTTCAAAAAATTTCTCAGTCGGAAGAGTGCTTCATAAAAACATCTTGTTTATAAATAAAATTATAGATTTATTCCTGCAAATAAATATATTTACAGGATCATATCCAAATTTCTTATGATTGTAGGATTTGCTCATAATCAACCCACCAAATTTTTTGTAAGTCGGTAGTTTGTGATCAAAGGTTCTTGAATTTTAGGTGATTTATCTTCATGATGGTTTAAAGGGTATACCTAATCAATCAATGAGGCCGTTAATTTTAAAATTTAATTTGGAAGTATTTGTAATTGTCTGTAAATTATCGGCAGTAATTCCTTAGGCCACAATAATAATTATGGTTTTTTAGAAATAATCATCAATATTAAAACCTGAAGGTATGTCCATTTTATGCGGGTTACCAAACATATGATTGTTGTATAACCCTGACACTGTCAGGAATATACACGTTGAACAAAACCATTAAGTCACTAGTTATTTATTTTCGTAGATTGCGTTTAAAACACTTTACGTTATGCCTAAGTTTAAAAGCATCCCGTTTAACAATAAGTATATGAAACATCCATGACGAGGAACTTGACACAAAAGGGGATGATTAATACTTTTACCGAGAATTTGAAGGACGATTTTTACTGGAGGTTGAAATATCTTAAGCTACGAGCTTTCAGAAACCCCGTATATGAAACTGTCCTCACAGCTAAGCACAAAAAAGTATCGCCAATCCTGACTTCATTCGGGAGGGAGCATGAACATGAAATTTTAACTTTCTTAGCTGTTATTTCTTTAAAATCGGTTTCCCATTTTTTTTTGGGTAAGGTAACTTGAATGCTATTTTGAAGAAATAAAAATCTTTACCTATGTAAAATCAATCGGTTACGAAACTTTTACGCACCTAAAATTAAACACATGAAAAATAACTTTTTCAGCCTAAATCCACAACCTTCGTGGATATTCGACTATGAAACTTTGGAAATACTGGATGTGAATATTGCCGCTATTGAGCATTATGGCTATAAAAGAGAAGAATTTCTTAAACTGACCTTAAAAGACCTGAGGCCGCCTCAAGAAGTACCCGAGCTCATCAATGCCCATGTAGATATAAAAAACAAAGAAGGAAATATATACTTCGGCATTTTCACCCACCAAAAAAGGAACGGTAATGTAATCCGTATGGAAATCAATGGGCACAAAGTAAATTTTAATGACCGGCACTGTATGCTCATGGTTTGTCAGGATGTAACTGAAAAGGAAAACCAACAAGAAATACTTGAAGAAAATAGCAGGCGGTTGGCAGCCATATCATCAATTGGTAAAATTGGTTACTGGAGGCTGGAACTAGATGGCGAATCACTTTTCTGGACAGATGAGGTAAACAAGATATGGGGTGTAAACAAAGAAAATTCTGAGGTTAGCGTTGAAAACTTTGAAAAGACAATTCACCCAGACGATCGCAAGGCCTTCATTTCGGAACAAAAATTGGCATTGGCTGAAAAGCGACCGCTTGATTTAGCGCATCGGATTATCCTTTCTGACCATAGCATAAAGTGGGTTCGGGTTCGTGGTCGCCTGATCAAAGATGAAAACGGAGAGCCCTTTGCGTTTGAAGGTACTGTTCAGGATATAACCGAGAAAAAGAAAATAGAGTTACAACTGAGGCTGACAGGTGAAAAACTCAGAGAAAGTGAACAACGCTTTCGGACGGCACTGGAAATATCACCTGATGGTTTTACCATTTTACACCCTGAACGCAACAATAAAGGCGAAATTATTGATTTCACTTGGGTATTTCAAAATCAATCTATTGCACGTATCAATGGAACAGACCCCAATAAGGTAATAGGGAAGCGACTCCTAGAATTATTCCCATCACACCAAGGAACCGCTATTTTTAATGCATATATCGAAGTGGCGAGGACAGGGAATACACGCGTGATAAACGATGTGTATGTGGGGGAAATTGTTTCCGTTCCTACTTGGATCAGGCTTGTAATCGTTCCCATGGGCGATGATATCGCCATTCTTTCACAAAATATTACTCAACAAAAATCAGCAGAAGCTTTTCTGAAAGAAAGTGCAGCAAGATTCAGAACTATTTTTGAAGGTGCTTCTTTGGGGGTTGCACAGGTAAACACATCAACTGGGCAAATTATTTTTATAAATGCCTATTACGAAACCATAACCGGTTATACGAGAGAAGAACTCCTGGCCATGTCATTTTTTGAGCTTACCCATCCTGATGACCGAGAAAAAGACTGGATGCTGTTCAATAAAGCTGCCCAGGGAGAGCAAGATTACAGAAACGAAAAACGCTACATTAGAAAAGACGGAAAGGTAATTTGGGTTCGCATTCATTTGGCCTTTATCAGAGATGATCAGGGAAAAGCATTGAGCACCGTAGCCATCTGTGAGAATATCACAACACAAAAGGAAAAAGAAGTTCGTATTCAGGACCTATCAGACAATTTGCCAGGTGTTGTTTTTCAATACCTTTTATATACTGATGGAACCGATGCCTTGAGGGCTGTGAGCAAAGGCGCCTATAAGGTTTGGGGATATAGCCCGGAGGAAGTTGAAAAAGACATTGACCTGGTTTGGAGTAGGACCAAGGCCGGAGGAAAATTTGAGATTGTAAAGCAGAGTATTTTGACCGCTGCCAATACTAAAACCAAGTGGCTGGCTCAATACAAAGTAGTTCTTCCCTCTGGCGAAGTGCAAACACATCTGGGCAGCGGCACACCAAATTTCCTCCGGGATGGAACTGTTGTTTTTAATTCCGTGGTGCTCGATATTACCAAAGAAGTTAAAAATAAAGAACTACTTTCCCAGGCAACTCAAATTGCCAATATTGGTAATTGGGAAGTAGATTTGGTTAAAAATGAAATAAGCTGGTCAGGCATGGTGCATAAATTGCATGAAACAGATCCGGGAACCTTTGTCCCCGATCTAGAATCCAGCATCAGTTTTTATCATGAAGATTTCCGTAATATAGTAAAATCACATGTTCACGATTGTATTAGGACAGGTAAACCTTTTGATTTTGAAGCGGTATTGGTCACCGTTAAAAAGAACGAGCGTTGGGTTCGAGCTATTGGCCATGCAGAAATGGTTGAAGGTCAAAACAAGCGCATTTATGGCAGCTTTCAGGATATTCATTTCCAAAAAATCAATGAAATCGCATTAAAAGAAAGTTTAAAAAACTTACAAGATTATCAATATGCAATAGATCAGTTAGCAAGTTTTACGATAACCGATTCAAATGGGGTTATCATTTCGGTAAATGATAAATTTTGCGAACTTTCCCAATATTCTAAAGAAGAATTACTTGGCAGTACCCATCAGGTAATCAATTCTAAGTACCATCCAAAAGACTTCTTTGCAGGACTTTGGCAGGCGATAAAATCCGGGGAAATTTGGCGAGGCGAGGTTCGGAACCAGAAGAAGGATGGCACTTATTATTGGGTAGATGCTACCATTGTCCCATTTTTGGACGAAAACAAAAAACCTTTTCAATACTTGGCCTTAAGAATAGACATCACAGCTAGAAAACAAGCAGAAGAGAAAATTTTGGCAGCATATGAAAAACTTAAAAATATAGCATGGACACAATCGCATGTAGTTAGATCTCCATTAGCGAGAATACTAGGGGTTATCAATGCGATTGAAACCCTGGATATTCAACCTGATGAATTGCCATTTTGGTTGGAGCAATTAAAATCATCCTCCTTGGAAATGGATGAGATAATCCAAGATATCGTGAATGAAACACAATTGATTGACTTTAAAAAGTAAAACCATGCAAACTTATATTTTTATTATTGACGATGACCCAATTTTCAGACGGATAACAGTTAAAATGATTAGCAAGCTTGATAAAGAATTTTTTATAATTAAAGAATGTGAAGATGGTGAGATTGGAATCAAAGAGTTAGAGCGATTAAGCAACAGCGAGGAAAGGATTATCATTTTTTTAGACATTAATATGCCTGTTTTAAATGGTTGGGAATTTCTTGATAAATTAATTCAGAATGAGAATTATAATATTAAGGATGTCAGAGTTTTTATTGTTTCTTCCTCAACAGACAAAATCGACATCATAAAAGCTCAAAATTACCCCTTGGTAAAACAATTTATACACAAACCGATGGATTTAATTACAATAAAGGCAATTGTTTCTGAACTTTAATTGCACCATTAAAAATAAATAAATAGCCGTTAAAAAGTGAAACCAAGGCATAACATTTAGCCCACTAGAGAAAAGCCCCTGAAAAGAAGCCCCGATAGAAGAAAAAATCTATCAGGGCTTTTTGCTAGTGGCTGTTGACTGACATCCGCAGGGTGAAACGGTTGCTAGGTGGAACAGTAGGACGGGTTTGTTTTCAGGGACACTGATGGTTTTGTTTTTTGTGGTTTACGGATGGCTTTTTTTGGTTTAAGGTCATAAGTTCCCCTACCCGGATTTCCGGTTCGGTAAGATTTGGACATGTCCTGGAGCGGGCCTGTGTTTTCCCCGTTCCGGAAGATTATCATGAAGGGGCCGGCATTTTGGTAATCGGCTTCGGTTTCCTGTTGGCTCTGTCCCTAGTGTCGAATATGACCGTCATCCTTCCTGTTTCGCAGCAGGGGCACTTGAAGATATCCTTTCCGTACTTTTCCAGCATGCGGATCTGGAAGGGAACCAGGACTTTTTCTTTTTTGGGTTCCAGGCTGAGGGCAGACCTGATCCTGGCAAGCCTTTCCCTCTTGCGCTGAAACCTGAGGTATCCGAAGTGCCTGATCTTGACAAACCTTTTTGGGAGGACGTGTTGCTCAAACCTCCTGAGGAATTCCTGATGCGGAAGCAGCATCTGTTTGGTTTTGGAACCGTCAGCATAGTCCTTGTAGCTGAACCTGACATGGGAGTCATTGACTTCAAGTATCCTGTGTCTTGTGATGGCAATCTTGTGGGTATAGCGACCAAGATACTCCACCACCATGTCGGGCGAACCGAAGGGGGCCTTGGCATAGACATTCCACTTTTTGAACTTGATGGCATTGAGGACGGCGGTTTTGTCCGTACTCCATAGGATGGAAGAGTCCTTTTCCAGAACATCCATGAATATGGCCTTGTACATTTTTGCCATGCTTTTCTCCGGGAAGAGGAAGCGGTTGTTTTTGCGTTTGGCCTCAATCCAATGAATACCGTCAAACCCTCCCGCGCTGACGATGCAGTGCACGTGCGGGTGGAAGGAAAGATCCTGCCCCCAAGTGTGGAGCACCATGGTAATGCCCGGTTCCGCCCCGAGGTATTCAGGCATCCGGGCATGTTTGAGCAGGGTCTGGGAAGCTGCCGCAAACAGTGCATCGAACAGTTTTGACCTGTTGCCCATGATCAGGGGATTGAGTTCATGTGGCAAAGTGAACACCATATGATAATAGGCCGTTGGTAGGAGTTCGCCCATTCTGCCCTCTATCCATGCATCCCTTTTCATGCTGCCGCAGTTCGGACAGTGCCTGTTTCCGCAGCAGTGATAACGGTGCACAGTGTTTCCACATTCCTGCCTGTCGCACCTGCTAAGGTGATAGCCTTTGGCTGCGGTATGGCAGGCGGCAAGGTCGGCAAAGACGGCTTTGCTGTAGGGGTTGAAACTTTGGACGGACGGATGTCTGAACAGGCTCTGGAAGGAGACCTCAGCTGACATAGCCCATGATGTCAAGTGGGGACACCAGCTT
>JBBDSB010000317.1:0-7008 GCA_040905205.1 Cyclobacteriaceae bacterium | reverse complement strand
AGCCTTTTGCAATGTATCCGTTGAAAGGGACCACTACCTTCTTTTTGGTTTTCGACGACAGAAAAATCCTGGGATTCAAATAAATCGTTCCCTCTAAAAAACACTGTATCTCTAAAAAGAACTTGTGCTCAATAGAGGAAATACGAATGAGGTTGGTTTCACTATACCAAGAAGAAAAATTAATCAATCCCAACTTAAGCGCCAAGCAGGTAAAAGAATTGTTCTTTGGGATCAAACCTGAGATAGACAATTTCTTATCTGATTTAGTTAAGTACCACAAAGAAAAAACAAAAACTATTTTAGCACCTGGTGCCTTAAAAAACTATATTGCCACCAAAAACTATTTAAGAAAATTTCTCAAAAAACATTTTCACCAGGAGGATATTAAATTTAAAGATATTATAAGCAAATTTATTTTTAATTTTAAATACTTTCTTAGAACTTATAAACCTGTAGACCACCACAAGCCATTTTCTAATAATGGAGTAATGAAACATATGGAGAGGTTTAAGAAGTTAATCAACTGAGCCTTAAAAATTGATTGGTTAGAAAAAAAAATCCTTTCAAAAAATTTACTCCAAAGTTTGACAAAGTTGAAAGAGAATTTCTAACAGCTGCAGAACTTGAGAAGATCAAATATAAAAAATTCGTGAGAACCAGACTTTCTCAGGTTCGTGATATCTTTATATTTAGTTGCTAGACCGGTTTGTCTTTAATTGATGTTGCAAATCTTTAAGAAGAAAACATTATTATCTGCATAGACGGTGAAAGGTGGATATCTAATCATAGACAAAAGACATTCAGTAAGGTATTTCTTCCTTTGCTTCCACAAGCTGAAAAAATATAAAAACAATCCCCGTGCACAACAATACATGGGCGTACTTTTACCTGCCGTTTCAAACCAAAAATGTATTGCTTTGAGAATCAAGATAAATTCAAACTCTTTGCAATGAAAGGCCATAATTTACAATACTAAAGGACACAATAAAAGCATTGATTTTAGGCTTTCAGAGGTGTTTTTAACCAGAATTCAAGTTCGGCTTGAAAAAAAGTGGGGGTTTGGGTTTAAAATGGAGCTTATCCGGAAAATGAATGGGACATTTTTTCCCCCCTAATTATCATAAAAATTTTTTCCTTAAGGTACCGAATCCCAAACCAAAAGATCAATTCTATTTTCTAAATTCTGAGGTTACCAAATTACTTGGATCCGTTGCCTTCATTTTCCCTCAACCCCAAGCCCCCAAACAACTCCTTATACATCTCCCCGGGATCCACATTGATGGCCAGGGCGATGAGGTAAAGTCCGTTGGGGGAGTATGGCGAAGGCGTTGGCCGTCAGTTGGGTATTTTGCTGTGGCCGGTGCGCCTGGAAACTTCGGCCTTGTTTATTGGCTAAATACAAGCCTGATTCTATCATGGATGTAGCGTTATTTAATCCATTCATTAAAACAAAAAAATGATGAAAACGAAAATGAACAGGGTTAGGGCTTTCGGATTTGGAGCAAGCAAGCTATATTTTCCGGTTGGGTTTATTCCCTGTTTTTTGTCGTGCTTATCCGGCATGAATCCTGGCTGTCCTATGGTAAAGCAGCGGCTATAAGTTTAGCCGTGTCTGCGTAATGTCGCAACCCAATGACTTTGCCTTCCTTATTAAATGTCCATAAATGGATTTCTTCGTCACGGTAACTTTTACCGGTTGATGGAACACGGGCTTCAAATATTAATTCTGCTGCTACTTTTGTCTCATTGGCCATCACCGAGAGCACTTCAAAATCTTTGACTTCCAGCTCACCGGCAATAGTAAAAAAATCGATGACACCCTGTTTTCCTTGCTGGACTTGCATCCAGGGAACCCCTGCTTTTTGTGCGGAATTGTTGGCCCATTGCTCCCATTGCACATTGTCTGCGATGCAATCAATAATAACTGGAATGTCTCCTTTTCCAAAGGCTTCATAAATGCGGTTTACAGTGGCTACATTGTTGTTCATAATACCTGAATTAAAGTGGATAGACCAAATTTAATCCTTAAAAATTAATAACTCTAATTATGGGCGTTTATTTGCCAAAAATTTCAAATTGGTTAATTAATGCCTCTATATTTTAGACTTTCTTTTGTTCAATAATTAATAAAATGCTGAAAATCCAGGGATATTTATAGCCGATAGTAATTCATCCCTACCCTATTCCTTCCAGAATATTTTGTCATATCCAAATTCCCATAAAGGGGATTTATTATTATATTTTTACGTTATAGTAAAAGTTTTCTCTTCAAAAAATAAACTCCATATAAATTAAACAGACTTAAAGAGTTCCTTGATTTTGACTTTAACCATCCTGACTGAGAAGCTCCCATAGATAAAACGAACAACTTTGGAATAACGATTAGTTTAAAAAAATTAAGAAACTGCCGCAATTGATGAATATTGACCCAAACTATGAAAACCAAACACCATGAGTAATAAAATAATATTAAGAAATAATATAAAGTTTTTAGGGAATGGTTTACAGCCGATTGTTTTTGCCCACGGCTATGGCTGTGATCAGAATATGTGGCGATTTATTACTCCTGCTTTTGAGAAAGATTATCGGATTATTTTGTTTGACCAAGTAGGCTCTGGCAATTCCGATCAAAGTGCTTACGATTTTGAAAAATACAGTTGCCTAAAAGGCTATGTGGAGGACCTCATTGAGATTTGTGATGAACTCCATCTTCAAAAGGTGATTTTTGTAGGCCATTCTGTAAGTAGCATAATCGGGATACTGGCTTCGGTTGAAAGACCTGATCTGTTCGATAAATTGATTTTGATAGGGCCTTCTCCTTGCTATATCAATGATCATGGATATCACGGGGGCTTTACAAGGCAGGATATTGATGAATTGATAGAAACCCTGGAAAGTAATTATCTGGGTTGGTCAAGTTTTATAACCCCTGTAATAATCGGTCACCCAGAAATGCCCGAATATTCCGAGGAACTTAGGAACAGTTTTTGCAATATGAACCCTGAAATTGCCAAGCATTTTGCCAAGGTGACCTTTATGGGTGATAATCGGGAGGATTTATCGAAGGTATCGACCCCGGCATTGATTATCCAATGCCATCCGGATGTAATCGCCCCTGTAGAGGTTGGGGAATATGTTCATCAAAAAATACCTGAAAATACCTATGTACTGTTGAACACCTCCGGTCATTGTCCCCATCTTACCGCTCCTGATCAGGTAATTTCAAGCATACAATCGTATTTAAAAAACTGATCCTTGAATACCCAGCCATTCTTAGAAGACGCAGAAGATCTTTACCAAAATGCCCCTTTTGGTTATATGACCATGCGTGCCGACGGACTAATAGTCAATATAAATGCCACTTTGTTGGGTTGGTTGGGTTTTGAAAGAAACGAAATAATTCATCAAAAATCATTTCAGGATTTATTGGGCATGGGAGGAAAGATTTACTTTGAGACCCACATGATGCCCATGCTTCATATGCAGGGAAAAATTTCCGAGATAAACATTGAGCTGAAAGGAAAAGATTTGACCAGGCTGCCGACTTTGGTCAATGCGAAGCGTATTCTTGACCATTCCGGATTTCAATCCTTCTATAGGCTTTCGGTGCTGAATATCACGCAGCGAAAACAATATGAGATGGAGTTGATAAAAGAAAAGAAGAAAGCTGAGCAAACCGTTCAACGGCTAAGGCAGATCAATCAAGAACTGGAACAGTTTGCCTATACGGCCTCCCACGATTTGCAGGCTCCCTTAAATACAATTACAGGTTTGTTGGGCATATTAAAAAAGGATGGATATTTCTCCACCCGTAGTGATGGAGAGGGGTTATTTTCAATGATCACAAACAATATCGGCAGGATGAGACTGATGATTAAAGACCTTCTTGAATATTCCAAAATTGATGGGAATGAGTTGAAATTTGAAGAGGTTTCATTAAATGAAGTTTGTGGATTTGCCCTGGAGATGATTGAAGATCAGGTGAATGAAAATAACGCAATCTTCACTATCACTAAGTTGCCTGTGGTTATCGGGGATAAGATCCAACTGGTCCGTCTTTTTCAGAATCTATTTGGGAATGCCATAAAATACCGGTCTGATGCCGAGCCCAGGGTAAGGGTGGAATTTGAAGAAAATGGAGATGATTTCACTGTTTTTGTCAAAGACAACGGGATTGGTTTCGACCAGAAATTTACCGATCAAATATTTGGCTTTATGAAAAGGTTGCATTCACATGACCGCATTCCCGGAACGGGTATAGGCCTTTCAGCATGCAAGCGGATTCTTGAAATACACGGAGGGACAATCAGCGCAGAATCTGAACCGGGAAAGGGAAGTAACTTTCATTTCACACTGCCTAAATTGGAAAATAATACAGACCACTGACACCTTTCAGGTAGTCAAAGAGGCCATATCCAACATCTCAGAAGGCATCCACCTTACCGCTCCGTCATTCCCCATATTCGCAGCAATACCCCTTTTTCCTGGAAGGAATTTTCAGCTAAACAAAATTACAGCTTGCAAATTTTAGAATAATACGTACATTTAATTAAACAACCTTAATGGATCTCAATTATGTGGGACGACAAAAATACCGTATTCCAGGTGGTGATCAACCATGAAGAGCAGTAAAGTATCTGGCCAATAGACAGAGAATTGCCCATGGGCTGGAAAGGGGTGGGAAAAGAAGGCAGCAAACAGGAATGCCTGGATTACATTCAATCGGTCTGAACTGATATGAGGCCCCTTTCTCTGCGGAAAAAAATGGAGGAGATGGATAGAGATCAGCAGTAGGGGTAATAGAATTACCTTTAAAACCCTGCAAAAGAAACAATTACTAACCCAAAATCACAAACTTATGCTATTTACATCGACGGCCACCAAACCTTTGTTGCCGGCCATTTTTTTACTGCTCCTCCATTCTGTTACTTGTCTTTCCAGCGAATTGGATACCATCCGAAAAAAAGTGGTGGCCGAATTGATGAAAACAGAAATTTCTGAGGGACAGGTAAAGGATATCCTGAACCGAATGGATCCAGATGGTTCCTACCCGGAAATCGACTACCAGGACCTGAGTAGAACAGCCGGGTTTCCTCACCGACACCACACTGCGGACCTGGTCTACCTGGCAAAAGCCTATGCCATCCCTTCCTCACCCTATTACCAGGATCCTGAGCTAAAGGAAAAGATTATTTTATCCCTGGAATACTGGGTGAAAAACGATTTTGTGGGCGATAACTGGCACAACAATCAAATCACCACGCCCACAAATCTGGTTAACCTGATGTTGTTGATGGGAGACGAATTACCGGAGGAATTGGTGGAAAAAGCCCAACCCATCATCGGCCGCGCCCATATGGAAGCATCTGGAGCCCGACCCAGCGGTGACCGGATCGTGATTGCCAGCATTTTAGCCAAAAACCTGTTATTTACAGGGAATAAGGAAGCTTTCGACAAAGTCATCGCCATCATCGCCAATGAAATCAAGTTCAGCACCGGAGAAAGGGGCATGCAGCATGATTACAGCTTTCACCACCGGGAAGACCGGGTGAACAATACGACCTCATACGGTTACGGAAAGTATGCCAATGCTTTCGGAGAATGGGCGGATTATGTGGCTGGAACCTCCTATGCTTTTGACCGGGACCGGATCAACCAGTTGGTGGATTATTACCTGGATGGGGTGTACAAACAACTGGTCTATGGCATCTATGAAGATATCAGCGTAAAAAACAGGGCGATTTCCAATCCATCGGATTTCCAGCCCAAAGGAATAGTGGAAATAGAACGTCTTTTGCGCAGCACCGATTACCGGAAGGAAGAGTTGGAGGAAATTCTACGGCTCAGAAAAGGAGAAAGCTCCCCTATCCGATCCTTTGCGAAATTTTTCTGGCAGACCGAACACTTCGTGCTACAGCGACCGGATTTTTATACCACGGTGCGTATGTTTTCTACCCGCAACCGGAATATGGAAAAGCCTTACAATGGCCCCGGAATCACCACACACCACAGGGCCGACGGTACCAATTATCTGTTACTGAAAGGCGATGAATACCAGGACATTTGGCCGGTATACGACTGGCAGAAGATTTCAGGAACCACCATTCTTCAAAAACCGGCATTGCATGGACCTGACGAAATCCAATTGGACGGCCTTACGAATTTTGTGGGAGCCGCCGAGGACGGGTATTTTGGGGCGGTAGGTTTTGATTTTATCAGTCCGCACGACAGTACCCGGGCAAAAAAAGGATGGTTCTTTTTTGACCGGCTGTATGTCTGCCTCGGTACCGGGATCGCATCGGATAAGCCGCACCCCGTAGCCAGCACCGTGGATCAGGTATTGCTTCGGGGCCCGATACAGGTCCGGCAACAAGCTGGGGAGCCCCGGCCATTGCCGGAAGGCGAACACAAACTGAAAGGTCTGGAATGGCTGTATCATGATGGGGTAGGCTACTGGTTTCCCAATCGGCCTACCCTAATAATTAAAAACCGGGAAGAGAGCGGAAGCTGGGCCGATATCACGGATCAAAAAAACGTCTCCACCAAAGTAATCAGGAAAAAAGTATTCACGGCCTATTTCGATCATGGCATCCGCCCTCAGGAGGCAGAATATGCCTACGTGGTAGCCCCAAGGACCAGCCCTGAAGAACTAGATTTCCTTCCCCAGTCGGGGCTTAGCATATTGGCCAATCACCAGCACATGCAGGCTGTCCACCATCCCGGCCTGGAACAAACCCAGGCTGTCTTTTACGAATCAGGGTCCCTTTCGATGGCCGATGGCTCCACAGTGGCGGTAGAACAGCCAGGGATTGTGTTGATCAAAAAGGACGGGGAAATCATTCGTTCCCTGACCATAGCTGATCCTACCCGTTCCAGGGATGTTTTTATGATCCATCTGGAAGGGCGATACGAAGCCGTGGGCGGAACCGTACAGGCTGTTTGGAACCAGGCCACCCAGACTACCCAGCTAACCATTGAGTTACCCGAAGGCGTATATGCCGGAAAGTC
>JBBDSB010000316.1:0-7013 GCA_040905205.1 Cyclobacteriaceae bacterium | reverse complement strand
GAAATAAAGATGTTGTTTTCTTTTTTTATCCCAAGGATTTCACCTTTGTATGTCCCACTGAAATTCTGGCTTTTCAGGAAAAACTGGAGGCATTCGAAAAAAGAGGTGTGGCGGTTGTAGGAGCTTCCTGCGATACTGAGGAGTCCCATTTGGCCTGGTTAAATACACCTAAGGATCAAGGTGGCATCGCAGGTGTCACTTATCCACTGGTTGCTGATCCGGTTAAGACCATTGCCCATAATTTTGGGGTATTGGCAGGGGACTGGAATTATAATGAGGAAGGAGAGCTTACTTATGATGGACTCCCTGTTGCCTATAGAGCAACGTTTCTTATTGACAAAGAAGGAACCATTAGGCATGAAACCGTAAATGACCTGCCACTTGGAAGAAACATTGATGAAATGTTAAGGTTGATCGATGCCCTGAGACATGTGGAAAAATATGGTGAGGTTTGCCCCGCCAATTGGGAAGAGGGTAAAGAAGCCATGACGGCTTCCAGAGAAGGAGTTTCTTCTTATCTGGCCAAAAACTAAAAAGAAAAAATTTTCAATAAAAAATCCCATCACATTCATTGTGATGGGATTTTTTATTATATAACTGTTAGGATTTCTTCCATTTTATAGTGCATCCTATGGCCTTTGTTTTCTCCTCCTTAATGGGATCTCCTGTCATCAGGGCATCTAGGGCTTCTTCAACGTACCTTTTGGAAACGGCACTTGCATCCTGGTAGTTATTATCGATGGCACCAACATACTTCACAATGTAATCCCCCTCCTCTTTTTCCAGCAAAAAAACCTGAGGCGTATTGGTGGCACCGTATTTTTTCACCACTTCCTGGGTTTCATCATATACATAGGGAAAGGGGAAACTTTTGGAAGCGGCCCGCTTTTTCATGTTTTCAAAGCTGTCCCCCGGGGATGCTTGGTCATCATTGGGGTTTATGGCTATCACAGGATAGCCTTTTGGTCCATATTTTTCATGCAAGGCGATCATCCTGTCTTCATATGCCACCACAAAAGGGCAGGTGTTGCAGGAGAAAATAACCAAAAACCCCTTCACATTTTCCATGTCACTCATAGATACCCATTTACCGTCTACACCTTTTAATTTAAAGTCACTGGCTTTGTCTCCGACATCGTAACCTTTTTGAGCCAAGGCTTCATGGCCAAAATGAAAGATGACTAAAAGGAGAAAAAGGGAAATTAATAATCTTTTCATCTTCTGATCATTTAAGTTGGTTGATTAATTCTCTTAATTCCTGTTCGGAAAGCTGACCTTCGTGAAAATGGCGGTCTCCCTCCGAATTAATGAACAGGGTGGCAGGAATGGCTCCGGACCAGTTTTCATTTACTTTATTTATCCATCTGTTGAAATCGATATCATCCAATAACAAAACCGGAGATGCTATCCCTTTTTTTTCAATAAAGGACGTTACCCTTTCGGGTCTTCTGCCGTCATCCATGGAAATAAATACCAAATCCACATCGGTGAGTTCCTTATTGATTTTTTCAAAATCCGGCATTTCCTTAATGCAGGGGGCGCACCAAGTTGCCCAAAAATTATAAATCCTTAATTTCTCTGATGGTTTGTCTATAATTTCCTCAAATTCATTAAAGGAAATGATACGAAAATTTTCATTGGAGATTTGAGGTCCCCAAAAAAGAAAGGTGAAAAGGATGATAGGTATGATTGGCATAAGAATTGAAAATATTGAATTAAGGACGGATATGATTCCAACGGATTATTTTACGGATAATGCCCAACCTGGGTTGTTTATCTAAATCAGAAACGCAGAAAATGCACCGCTTTTTGATTTCCTTTAATCCGCTGTAAATTCAGGAAATTTAACCGGGGTTCAAAGCGACTAAGGCTTCCAACCTGAGTTTCTACCAATGAGGTTTTATTCTGAAATTGGGAAAACCTTTGTGTCCTTTGCGTTTAAAACGGTGATGAACCGCCAAGGCCGCGAAGAATCCGATGAGGTCCCAAAGAAATGGTTAGAATTTTTCTATTTTTAAAAATTATTCAATTAACCCATTTTTGAGCATGTTCATTCCGGATCTTACCCTTGTCAACCTGGCCTCAAAATACTCGGGAAAATGGTATAGAAAGGCAAAAGAGGAACTCATTGCGGAAGTTTCAATAGACAGCAGGAAAATCATAGATGGTAAATCAAATTTATTTGTAGCCATAAAGGGGAAAAGATTTAATGGCCTTCATTTTGCAAAGGCCGCTTATTTATCGGGCGTAAGAAATTTTATTTTGCCTTTTGAAGGGGCAGAAGAGGCCATTTTGAATGACCTTCATGAGGCCAATATTTTTTTGGTGGATGAACCCCTTTATGCTTTACAGTTTCTGGCTCAATGGAACAGAGAAAATTTCAATTTTCCCGTGGTCGGAATTACAGGCAGCAATGGAAAAACCATCGTGAAGGAATGGCTGGGACAGTTGCTTTCAAATCAATATAGGGTAGGCAAAAGTCCAAAAAGTTTTAACAGCCAGGTTGGCGTACCACTTTCTATATTGGGTTTGTCGGAGCATCACCAGGTTGGTATTTTGGAGGCGGGGATTTCACTGCCCGGTGAAATGGCCTATTTGGAAAAGATCATTCAACCCAATCTGGGCATCATGACCAATATCGGCACTGCCCATGATGAAAACTTTAATGGCCGGTCCCAGAAAATCCGGGAAAAGTGCCTGTTGTTTAACCGTTGCCAATACGTCATCTACCGTAAGGAACATGGGGAAGTCGCTCATTACCTTGAAAAAAATCCGGATCGAAAATCCCTTGTAAGCTGGTCTGAAAAACCAGGTGCAGACTATACCCTGGCCATTAAAAAACAGGGAGAGGGCAATAAAATTTTAATGATCAAACCCAATCGGGAAATTTTCACCTTTTATACCTCCTTTAGGGACATGGCCTCTCTTGAAAATATCCGCCATGTGATCGTGGCTTGTATTACTTTGGGCATGAAACCACAGGCTATACAAGACGGTCTTTCCCTTTTGAAGACGGTTGACATGAGGCTGACCCTTAAAAAGGGCATCAAAAACTGTAGTATTGTGGACGACACCTATAATAATGACTTGGCTGGATTAAAGGTGGCCTTGGAATTTTTAAGTCACCAAAGAAAAAAAAAGCGGAAGGTGCTGATACTTTCCGATATGGTAGAAGAAGGGGATGAGGAATCGGTTTACCGGAAAGTTGCCGGAATGATGAGCCATTTTGGAATAGACCAATTTATTGGGGTAGGCGCAAAGTTAGAAGGACATCAAAATTTCTTTGGAAAGGAAGCCTTGTTTTATCCCAATACTGCCACACTATCAGAAAACATTCCCACCCTGAATTTGGAGGATGACCTTTTATTGGTAAAAGGGGCCAGAATTTTTCATTTTGAAAAGTTGGTTCAACTTTTGGAAGAAAAGGTTCATGGAACGGTAATGGAAATCAACCTCAATGCCCTCAGCCATAACTTTGGTTTTTATAAAAAACGTTTACCTACCAGAACGAAAGTTATGGTGATGGTAAAGGCCTTTGCTTATGGAGGAGGCGCTGCGGAAATCGCCAACCACCTTCAAAGCTTGGGAGCAGACTATTTGGCAGTAGCCTACACGGATGAGGGGGTATATTTGCGAAAAATGGGCATCCACCTACCCATTATGATCATGAATCCGGGGCTGGACAGTTTTCATTTGTTAATAGAATACCAGTTGGAGCCGGCCGTTTACAACATCCGTCTTTTAAAGGCTTTAATGGGTCACTTCAAAAATTCCCAAAAGGCCCTCAATGTTCACCTGGAATGGGATACAGGCATGCATCGGCTGGGCTTCACCAAACAAGAAGTAGAAGAGGTAATTGTTTTGATGAAGGACCAATCCAATATTAAGGTTGTCAGTCAGTTTAGCCACCTGGCCGGAGCGGATGATCCTGCCCACGAGAAATTCACAAAGAAACAGGCCTTAGACTTTATTGAAATCTCCAATAGGGCTTCAGCAGGATTGGAAAAACCTCCCATGCGACATCTCTTAAATTCTGCCGGTATATTACGGTATCCCGAACATGCCCTGGATATGGTAAGGTTGGGAATTGGACTCTATGGCGTGGAGGTAAATGGGCTTGAGCAAAGCCATTTAAAACAAGTAGTCACCCTAAAGACGGTGGTTTCTCAAATCAGGATGATACAAAAAGGAGAATCAATAGGTTATGGAAGGAAAGGACAAATGAGGGAAGCGGGGAAAATAGCTACCATCGCCATAGGTTATGCAGATGGATATGATAGGAGATTCAGTAATGGTGTAGGTCATGTAATGATCAATAATCAAATAGCTCCTGTTGTCGGCAACGTATGCATGGACATGTGCATGGTAGATATCACCGAAATAGACCTGAGTGAAGGCGATGAAGTTTTAATATATGGTGAAGATCTCCCCATTACACTTTTAGCAGAAAAAATCGGAACCATCCCCTATGAGCTATTGACCAAAATCGGAAATAGGGTAAAGCGACTCTATGTTTTGGATTAAGGGGACCGATATATATAGGCATCCATATAATGAGTTTGTCAATTATTTCGTTTATTTGTCCATTAAAATCAACATTCTGTTATTATTCATAAAATTAACTGCCTTCTTTGAAAATTTTACCTAAAATCCATCATTTTCTGAAATTCGAGCAGGCAAGAATTGGCTTTCTTTTTTCGGTCATTTTGGTAATTTGTACTTTTTTTTCCTGTCAAGATACTTTGCTGGAAGAAGTTTTGGTGTATGACAATGATTTTTCAGAGGAAGACCTTACAGGTTTTGAAAACGGTAAATTTCATGTATTTAATGGGGATACCGTACTGGGGTATTTTCATGCCGAAAGCTTCCAATTGGATCTTTCCGGATTGCCCTCCCACAATACCATTAAAATTACCATTGATTTATTGGTGCATGACAGTTGGGACGGGAATTCCGATAATATTGGCGGCCCGGATATTTGGTATTTGGATATGGACGGAAAGAACATTCTAAGGACTACCTTTTCAAACAGTCCTTGTGAATCTTTATATTGCCTTTACCAATCCTTTCCAAATAATTATCCAAGATTGCATCAACCCAAAACCGGAAATGTAGAGGGCGGTCTACCTGGAAGATGTCAATATGCCGGTAAACCTGGATGGACCACCCTTTATAGCATTTCAAAAATTATTTCCCATTCTTCCTCCACGCTGGAGGTGGTTTGTGGTGATGAGCTCAAACAGGAAAATGCAGCCATTCCCGAATGTGATGAGAGCTGGTCAGTGGGAAGGATTCAAGTTAGTACCATGACCGTAAAATAATTGGAATGTCATGACATGGAAATACATTTTTACCTTAATCAAATACCTGCCGATGTTTTTAATAGGTTTAGGTACAGCACCAAGGGCTTTGGCCCAAAGTGTCAACTTAAATCTTAGCATCATGGAGGATTATATGAGAAGGCAACAACTTTTGGGCAATTTGGATGCGAAAAGCAGTTTTATGATCAGGCCACTGTATCCAGGCAAGGCCTTCGGAAAATCAAACGGAATTGATTTGGACGGCACTTTCACAGATGATGACCTTTCCAGTTTTAGTTTTAGGACGATGGATAAAAAAGGCAAGTTTCTTTTGCTTCCTGCCATAATGAAGGGGCAGTACAATGGAGAATATGCCTTTGGGATCAATGATGGACCCATGATACCCAATGCCGGGTTACAATATGTATTCAGTGCAGGAGTCTATTTCGAATATGGTCCTCTGAGTATACAGATTCAACCTGAGGTGCTCCATGCGGCCAATAAGGATTATCAGGGTTTTCCTATTGAACATGATGGAAGTACCTGGCTGGAATACTATGAATGGCTCAACACCTCGGATATTCCCGAGCGATTTGGGACTTCGTCATATTCCAGGCTTTTGATGGGGCAGTCCAGTATACGGCTGAATGTCCGGGAGCTTTCATTCGGCATATCCACGGAAAATTTATGGTGGGGCCCTGGTAGGCGTGCTTCTCTATTAATGAGTAACAATGCACCGGGGTTTTTACACCTCACATTGAATACCCGGAAACCGATAGAAACACCCATTGGCAGTTTCGAGGGGCAGTGGATAGCTGGGCAATTACATTCTTCCGGTTTTTTACCTCCCCGAACAGAATTTGTCCACATCGGAACGCCCACATATGTCCCCAAAAGAGAGGATGAGGACTGGAGGTACCTTTCTGGTCTTGTCCTGACTTATCAGCCCAAATGGGTTCCAGGCCTATTTCTTGGATTTAGCAGTGTTTCCCAAATGTATCATAGTGAGCAGCATGGCCTACCTGATTATTTGCCTGTTTTTAACGGGCAAAAAGGACCGGAAAGCATTACCAAGCCGGAAGTGGAAAAAAGAAACCAACTAAGTGCCGGTTATTTCAGATGGATGGACCCCAATGGCCATTTTGAATTCTATGGCGAGTACGGATCCAACGGCAATAGCCGGACCATGTATGATTTCCTTATCAACCCGGACAAAAACAGGGCCTTTACCTTGGGTTTTTCGAACCTGATACCATTAAAGAGGGAAAATGCATTTTTCCAGTTAGGTATGGAAATGACCCAAACGGGACAAACCATTCGCGAAGTGATTCAGGAAAAAAACAGTTGGTATACCCATCCCCATGTTCGCCATGGCTACACCCACAAAGGCCAAGTGATGGGTTTTGGCTATGGTCCGGGAAGTAATGTGATTTCGTTGGATGTGGCCTGGGTGGAAAATTTTAACCGAATCGGCTTTCAATTGGAATACATTAACCATAACAATGATTTCTATTATAAGCGTTTTGAGGTAATAAAGGATTGGAGGGTGAAATATGTAGATATCGTTCCCTCCCTCCTGGGGGAATGGCGGTTCAATCAGCTTTTGGTTTCCACCACCCTACAATTTGTCAATACCCTGAATTACAAATGGTATCTTGAAAATCATCCTGAACTTTACTTTGTCCCCGGGTTGGATAAAAACACTTTTGTGGG
>JBBDSB010000315.1:0-7033 GCA_040905205.1 Cyclobacteriaceae bacterium | reverse complement strand
TTGATCCAAAAGTACCAAACCCGCCTGCGGCAGGCAGGAGATCAAGACAAAAAAAACCTTCCACACAAACCTGCCGCACCCTCCCGAGAAAAATCGGGACAGGCTCGGTTTTTGACAGGCCATCCCTCTTTGCGTTTTTAAATGTTAATTTTCGTTTTTCATCAAATTTTTTCTTGGATTTTGTTTTTTATACAACAGTTTTACTTACGTCATCGGTAGAATTAACTTTTTTAAAACGCAGAAAACGGGATGACGATGTGGTTATGAACAACACCTTGCAAACTAGCTGCCCAAACCCATGATTACAATTTATTGAATTTCAGGTACTTAATAAACACGTCATCGGTAGGCTTAGAGGGGGTTTGTGCGGTGGAAGCCGTGGGAATCCCTAGTAAAACGGGACTGCCGCAGCCTTTCCTCCTTCAACTCCCACAAAAAAGGGTTCGCTTGACGATATAGCCGGTTTTTAAGGAGGTTCTTAACTCGAACTTCCGTTATTAAATATTTTAAAGGAAATTTTTAGTTTCAACTACCTTGTTTTTTACATATTCATTTTAAAACAAGTTTTTTCTATCCGGATGCAACTATTTTTCAGCCAGATGTATCTTCCTTATCGTAAGACATAAAGAATGTATATCAGAAAAAACCGCATTCATTGCCATCGGAAAGGAACCTTACCTGGACAAGATTTCACTTCCTCCGGTTGAAATCTTTCCAATTGCCGATAACCCGGAGGAGCAGGATGATGACTCATTGGCAGCAATTGAATATGATGAAAAAATTGATTACAAAGTAAAAATAGTTTCCCGAGGTTTTGCCCTCCATCCCGCAAAAGAAAATTTTGTGGGTGAAGTTGAAAACAAAATAGGACATTTCTTCACAAGGGTAGATAAAGGAATGGCGGAAATAAAGGACAAAAAGGACCACCTTTTTGCCTCTATTACCACCAAAAAAAATCATAAAAGGTAATTTATATCAAAATCATAACCATAATCAAAAATGAAAAAGTATTTTATTGCCATCTTTTTGATGGTCCTTGTCCAATTGGCTTTTGGTAAAAGCACTATCGAATACAATCGTCCTGTAAATGACAGTATCATCGTGGAATTTGGTGAATCCGGCAGAGTGGTGTTTGTTATTGACAACCCCAATGATTTTGAAAAATTGAAGAAAATGGACATCAATCAAATCATCAAAGAACTGGAACTGCCCATCCAACAAAGTGACGGGGAACTGACGGTAATAGAAATCAGGCATAAGGATGGCAACAAGGAAATTGTAAGCATCTATGAGGATGCAGGAGAAACGGAGGTTTCCATAGGTAGGTATCGCTTAATAGTGGATGAGACAAGTGGCAAAACCAAGGTAAAGGTAGAGACCAGGCCAAAGGAGGAGAAGGATCCCCCGTTCAGGACCTACTTCAATACGGACATCGGTATCAACAGCTATTTTGAAAATGGCACCATCCCAGGAGCAGGAGACCCTTATAGTCCCAAGGGTTGGGGAAGTTGGAATGTAGGATTTCACTGGATGGCCAGTCAGAGGGTTTCCAAAGGTGCCAACGTTGATTTTGGATTAGGGGTGAGTTGGTATAATTTCAAATTGGACAATGCGAATTATCAGGCCATTGGTTCCGAAGATGGAGTCAGTTTTATCAACAGAACAGATGTAGATGGATTCAAAAGCAAAATATCGGCTTCTTATCTCAATGCCCTTGCCCTGTTTAAATGGGATTTTGGAAAATTTTACGATGAAAACAGGAATGGCCTAAGGATAGCGATAGGCCCCTACGCCGGGTACAGACTAGGTGGAAGGAGTAAATTTGTTTACAGGGAATTGGAGGGTTCTGGAAGAAAAAAAACCAAAGAACCTGCCGGAAGTTATTTGAACAATTTCAGGTATGGCATCCGGGGAGAGGTTGGCTTTAAAAGCATCACATTTTTTACCACTTATGATTTCAACCCTTTGTTCCATAGGGAGATTGAACCCAGCCTTCACCCAATTAGCTTTGGATTGGTATTTTAATGGGGTACCAATTATCTGAAAACAAAAATAAATGCTCATCCTATGAAAGATTTTTGCCTACACAATAAGTTAATCATGGCCTTTTTGGTCATGTGGTTATGTCATTCCGCTCAGGCCCAGGAAGTAATTGAAAAAACTTTTCCAGGCATTGAAATCCTCGAAGTACAGGTAGAGGGAATTGAAGTAAGTTATCAGGGGGTATCCGTTAAAGAAGATATTTCTTTGGAAGCGCTATTGGGAAAAAATGAAAATCCCGATAAAAGCCTCATCATGGTTACTATTGGGAATAAGTTGAAGATTGCCTATAATCCTCCAAAAGGCATAGATCCGTCCAGAAGATTTATAAGTTTAAGGGGTCCTGAATCAATTCATTTGAATTTTAAAAATTCCTCGGGTTCATTGAGGATTTCCAGTGAAGTGGTTCTCTTAGGGTGGGCCGCCACACCCAACGCAAAAGCCTGAACATTCAAAATGGGACCTTCCCTACTGTAAAGGGAAATATCGGTTCAGGCTCCATCCAGATCAATAATCTTTGATTTTGGGGAGAAATGATTTTAATCAATCTCTTTTATTGATTTCAAAGGCCATTTCTCTTTCCTCACCTTTTAGCCTCAAGGCATTGATTATTCTGTAGGGAGTAGGTTTGCCTAAAGAGATGAAAACCAGGTTGACCGCATAGGCCACGGTAAATCCTGGGTTCTCATAAAAAAACAAGCCAAAAGCACACAGCAACCCCACCCAGAAAAGCTGCCAAAATCTAAAATTGGTAGCTTTTTCATAGGCCGCAATCTTTTCTTTGAAAGTTGGGGCGGCTTCCCTGACACTTTTTACCCGTTTATTGAAGGCGTATGCCTGCAGGAATAATAAAGTGATCACCAATGCTAAAGCAAAATAATTGAATATCCAAGGGAGTTGGGGAAGACCAAAGTCCACTTGATCACCGGTAACATTAAAATAGGCCAATGCAAAAACAGGTAGAGGAATGGCAATTAAAATCAAGACATTCCTTTCCATGCGGTTAAATGTTTTCTTTATTTCTTCCAAATCCGTCATCATTAATACTTACTCTATCTGAATTTTAATTTCTTCCCCATCCGGTTTCGATGAGCAACAAAGAATATACCCCTCATTGATTTCTTCATCTGTCAAACCGGCTTCCTCTATCATTTTCACTTTTCCTGACAATAGCCTGCCCCTGCATGCGGTACAAAGACCACTTTGGCAGGAATAAGGCATGTCCAAATCCTCATCCAGTCCCGCCTCCAAAATGGTTTTACCTGGTGGGACGTCAAAAGTAAATTCCTGACCTTCCAAAATTATGGTCACAGGTCTGATGATCTCTGCCACATCCCCTTTTTCTTCATCAAGGGGAAGTTTGTTGAAGAATTGTTCCGTTAGGATATTTTCTTTAGGAACGCCAAATGACGACAGCGTGTCTTCCGCTGTATCCATAAGGCCAACCGGGCCGCAAACAAAAAACAATGGTTCAAAAGATTGGTCAGAAAACTTCTCTTTATAATAGGCGGTAATTTTTGGCTTGTCCAATCTTCCGGTTAACCCCTTCCAATCGGATACAGGTTGGCTCAGGTTATGGGTTACTGAAAGTCTTCCCGGGTATTTTTCTTCAAGTTCTGCCAAAATCTCCGAAAATATCGTCATTTCTTCCGACCTGCTGCAATAGAGCAAATTTACTTTGGAAAGCGGTTCATTGATTAAAACCGATTTAAGAATACTCAAAATGGGTGTAATTCCACTTCCTGCGGCAATCATTCCATAATTTCTTTTATTTTTGGAATGAAAATCCGTTACAAAGTTACCCATCGGTTTGAGGACGGAAACCTTTTTACCTGGCCTAAAATAGTCATTGATATGATTGGAAACCACCCCCCCTTCTAACCTTTTGACAGTGATACCAGGAAAAGGGTCCATAAATGGAGAGGTACATAGACTGTAGGATCGTCTTTCCTCTTTCCCATTGACAACCAAAATTACAGATAAGAATTGTCCTGGCCGGTAATCCAGAAAGGGCTCAGGTTGTTCGAAATAAATGCTAACAGTATCGGGGGTTTCCTGCACCGTTTCCCTCACCCGGAGCGTGAAGACCTTTTCGGTTGATTGATTTTCTTCCTGATTTTTTTTAAATATTTTAAACAACATTATGAAATGGCTATGTAATATTCATGTCGACTTTAGGCATAAGCAAAATTAATGCCTTTGAAAGCATTAACCAATCGAAGGTTGTAATAATTCTAAATCAATTAAATATTTCCTGAAATCAGCCAACCTTTAAGGTTTATTAACGTGAGTTCGACCTAATTTAATAATAAAACCGTCATTCCGAGAAATAACTTTTTTTTAAAACGCAGAAATCGGGATGACGATGGTTTTTTTGCGATCTGCGAGAATAGTTTGATTTCACTATTTGTTGGACAATGATGAATTAAAAGTTAATTTTTTGTATTATAGGTTTACCTATGTTGTACTTTTGGCTTGATCCAAAAGAGTACCAAAAGATCAAGACAAAAAAATCCTTCCCCCCACAAACCTGCCGCACCCACGGTTTTTTGTCGGGCCTTCCCTCTTTGCTTAATTAAATGTAAATCCTCGATTTGTATTAATTTTTTCGGTGGTTCTACTTTATAAACAACAATTTAAATACGTCATCGGTAGGCTTTGAGGGGGGGGTTGTGCGGTGGAAGCCGTGGGAATCCCTAGTAAAACAGGACTGCCACACCCTTTCCTCCCTCAGCTCCCACATAAAAGGGTTCGCAGTGACGATATAGCCGGTTTTAAGGACGTTCTTAATTTCAAGTAGGAGCCTGTAAGGTTTTATCGCTTTTAACCGGTTTTATAATTTGAACAGGCAGTGGATTAAAGTCGATTTCTTAAAGTCAAGAGCTTCAGTGCCTAAAAATATCCAGAAAACTTTGTAGCACTTCCACCTCTTTTTCCGTAATGGCTACGAAAACTAAAGCAAGCTATTTATTTATGACACCTAAAATTTCAATTGTTTCCATTAAAAACCCCAGGAATTGGCATTGGTTTTTAATGCTGTTGATGGTTCCCTTCACCATTTCATGTCTGGATATGGATGACGAGGGTTTAGAAAACCCTCCTACTGCCTATGTGTCCTTTTATAACGGAGCCGGTACAGACAATGGGATAAGAATCGAAGTTGATGAAAAGTATTATGACAGGACACCATTCGATTTTGGTCAATATATTGACTACTGGTATTTTTTTACGGGTGAAAGAAATTTTTCTTTTACCATTCCGGGGACCGGTGGACAGGTATTGGATACGGCCGTTACCTTAAAAGTGGACGAGGCCTACTCCTTTTTTATGGCGAATGAGGAAGGTGAACTCAAAACCTTGTTTGTTGAAGACAGCCTTGCCCTTCCCCAAAGCGGAAAAGCCACTTTCCGTTTGGTAAATTTATCCTCTGATGCACCTGCTGTAAATCTATTTAAAAGAGATACCGCAGAACCTTTGATTGAAGCCCAGGATTTCATGGACATTACTGATTTCACCAGCCTGGATATTGGTCAGACCGACTTGATTTTGAAATCGGCAGATGGAGATAGCGAACTGGGCAGGTTAAATGATGTCACCATTCGTGAAGGAAGAATCTATACCCTGATCGTTAGGGGTCAAATGGGTGCCCCGGATAATTCGGAAGAGGCTTTGCGGCTTCAATTAATCCGGAACTATCCCAACTATTGATTTCAGGTGAAAAAACCAAACCAAAGGGCCCTAAATTAATTAGGGTTCTTTTTTCTTATATAATCATTTGTATGCCACCGGATTTTAAAGAAATAAAACTAATTTTACTGATTCAACCTGTCCAATTAATTTATTTCCGCATACAAATAATAAAAATGGAACTTAATCAACTTACTGCCATTTCACCTGTTGATGGTAGATATGGCTCAAAAACAAGCCCCTTAATGCCCTATTTTTCTGAATATGCATTGATCAAATATAGGGTGAAAGTTGAAATAGAATATTTTATAGCCTTGTGCGAGCTGCCATTGCCCCAATTAAAAGAGTTGGACCATGGATCCTTTGATTCGATTAGAGATATATGGATTTCTTTTTCGGAAAAAGATGCGTTGGCCATTAAAGAAATCGAAAAAATAACCAATCATGATGTGAAGGCGGTTGAGTATTTTTTAAAGGAAAAATTTAAATCCCTGGGTCTGGAAAATCATGTAGAATTTATTCATTTTGGACTTACCTCTCAGGATATCAACAATACGGCTATTCCCCTTATGTATAAGGATGGTTTTGAAAAAGCCATCTCCCCTACCCTTTCTTCCATTATCCACCAGATGGCGCAAAAATCCGAGGCATGGAAAGAAATTCCCATGCTCGCCAAAACCCACGGTCAACCCGCCTCACCCACCAGGCTGGGCAAAGAAATCCAGGTATTTGTAAACCGATTGGAAGAGCAACTGCTTTTGTTGGGTCAAATTCCTTTTGCCTCCAAATTCGGAGGTGCTACAGGCAACATGAACGCACATTATGTTGCCTACCCTGCCATTGACTGGAAGGACTTTGCAGATGGATTTGTCAGGGAAAAATTAGGGTTAAAAAGAAGTTTTCCAACCACCCAGATAGAACATTATGATCACCTCAGCGCCCATTTGGATGGATTGAAAAGAATCAATACCATTTTATTGGACTTCTGTAAAGATATTTGGCAATATGTGTCTATGAATTATTTTAAGCAGAAAATAAAAGAAGGAGAAATCGGTTCATCGGCCATGCCCCATAAGGTGAATCCGATAGATTTTGAAAATGCGGAAGGAAATTTGGGGATTGCCAATGCCTTGTTAACCCACCTATCTGCCAAATTACCGATAAGCAGGCTACAAAGGGACCTGACCGACAGTACCGTCCTTCGGGTTTTGGGTGTTCCCTTGGGCCATATGCTAATATCCCTTCGTTCCCTGGAGAAGGGAATGGACAAACTGGAGCTGAATCAGGGAGCCATCAACGCAGATTT
>JBBDSB010000314.1:0-1190 GCA_040905205.1 Cyclobacteriaceae bacterium | reverse complement strand
AGTCCTCTTCCCACATTTTCGTTGACACGGTATTCAAATTGTTGGGATTCCTGATTGAAACCGGTTACATTCAATAAGGATTGGTTTCCACCCAGAAGGGAACTAGCTCCCCATTCATTGTTCAGCAGGTTGGCAAAATTGAAAATATCCGCTGAAAACTCCAGCTGCTGATCTTTGATCACGGGTACCGATTTCATCAACCTTAAGTTGATGTTTCCATAAAAGGGATTATTGAATCCATTTCTGTTTGCCCTGGTACCCAGGTTGTCGGCAATGTAATCACTAAGCAGGTTTTCTGGATTATTGAGTACAATATCCATGCTTTCGCGGATCGCTTCAGGTGTGGCTGGATCATTTGGATCAAAAATGAAGGCCAGGTCATCTCTGCTTGTACCATTCCCATTGATATCCCTGTTGACCTTCAGGGTCACCGGTGCTCCTGTGATGCCTACATAGCTACCACTCAGGATAAATCCTTTGATAGGGGGCAAGGAGGCATGGATAACAAATTTGTGTCTGAAATCATTATTTGCCGGTGCCCACTGCAATTCCAGGGGATCGTACAATCCTGTACTGATGGCGGAGATGGCATTGTTACCGTTGTAAGGTGAGTTTTCCCTTGCCACGTTATACGTATAAGCGGCGTACACCGAACCTTGGTTTGCAAATGAATAATCCACTTCAAAAACAGCTGCATATTGTTCTGCCTTTGCTTCAGATACCTGCTCCAACACCTCTTCAAACTCTTCAAATTGCCTACCGTTCCTATATGTCAGGTTACCTGCTTCGGAAATACTCCCCGAAGGAACAAATACGGGCCTGTTGTCGGGGTCCACGGTGAAAAACTCCCGGAGATTTCTATCAAAATAATACTAATTGTTATTCACGTACAGGTAATTAAAGCTGGCACCCACCCTTAGTCTTTCGGAAAGAAATTTATTATAGGAAATATTGGCTTTCCAGGTCATGGGCGTCCTTAAGCCCTCTGCATTGTAGGCCACTCTGGTAGGCTGCGGGCCTGCCCCGGCAGGAACTCCCGGGATTGTGGCAGGATCATTTCGGTAGCTGACAAAATCCGGCCTGGGCACATCATCCC
The DNA here is from genome assembly GCA_040905205.1 of Cyclobacteriaceae bacterium. Classification (GTDB taxonomy): domain Bacteria; phylum Bacteroidota; class Bacteroidia; order Cytophagales; family Cyclobacteriaceae; genus Cyclobacterium. The sequence goes on along the minus strand of JBBDSB010000314.1, from coordinate 94 downwards.
CAGTCAATACCACCGATGCCAGGGATTGTCCCGTGTAGAGGTAATTGGTAATAAAGGCATAGTAGTTGAGCTGAGAAGCAAAAGCACCTCCTCC
>JBBDSB010000313.1:0-1193 GCA_040905205.1 Cyclobacteriaceae bacterium | reverse complement strand
CAGTGGTCTCATAAGCATCTACCAATTCCTGGGTAGGACAAGTCCCTGATTTATAACCATCCTGAGCTCCGATTCCGTCAATATTCCATATATTTCCCTGTCCTTCCCGGCTTTGATAAATGGTTTCCCTATCGACGGGATTAGGAGAATAGGCCATGGTCTGGGTAAAATATTCATTATATAAGGCAGCATAAGGATCTTTATCCTCCCCAATATAGGCCACATCCGAAAGGTAAGTTTGGGCCAGGTTCACCTGGCTATAAAGTTCATAGCCATTGGCTTTCAGGTTATTGACTGCTTCCAAATTTATTTGGTAGGCTTCTTCCCAATGATCCTGCCCGTCATTGTAAAGCGGGCTGGCGGCAAAAAGGCTCATGGTGGATTTAATGGCTTCCGCCAAAGCCTTGTTGACTCGTCCTGCCTCTCCATTGGTGGTGATCCTCCATGGCAATTCATCGGATGCCAAGGCAATGTCACAATCTTCCAGAATGAACTGCACCACTTCATAATAACTGGCTTTTTCCACCTCTGAGAAATCATCTGAAAAATCGTAGGGTTCCCTTACAATGGGAAGACCTGTACCGAACCATTTCAGCAACTCTGTGTAATAAAAAGCCCTCAATAAATGGGCTTCAGCCTTCCATCTTTCCCTATCTGCAGGGTTATCGACCGCTGCTTCATCAATTCTATCAATGAACAGGGCCAGGTTCCGGATCGAGTTCCAATACCTTGCCCAGTAATTTCCGTTTCCTGCATTTGCCCATTGTAAGGCCGGATGGTTTGCCGCAGAGGCATCCCCATTATAAAGTCTCCCTGAAGTCAGCCAGGATTCCGCCTCAGCATCGGTATCCCAGGATTCATCACTCCAATTGACGGGCCCCCTGCTCCAAAAGAAATATCGGGTTCCTTTGGTAGGAAGATTGGTATAGCAACTGTTAAGGAAAGCCCCTACCCGGTCATTATCCGAAAACACTTCATCCAAAGTGATCTTACCATCCGGCGCCATGTCCAAAACATCTGTACAGGAAAACAACCCCCCGGCAAATAATAATATGACTATGTATTTTTTTAATATTTTCATGGTTAGTTTGGGGTTTAAAAGGTTGCGTTGAATCCAAAGTTCATCATCTTGTTGACTGGATAACCAATGGAATCATTGTTTTCCGGATCAAGATGTCCCATTCTTAAATTAT
>JBBDSB010000312.1:9355-39104 GCA_040905205.1 Cyclobacteriaceae bacterium | reverse complement strand
GTGTACGTTTTTTTGACACCTCTCCCTGGTATGGATTGGGTTTAAGCGAACGGCGCTTTGGCCGTTTTCTCCACAATCAAAATCGGGATGACTATATCCTGGCCACCAAAGTAGGCAGGATATTAAAAGCCGCAAAGAATGCACCCAAAAACAACTCCTGGAAAGAGGCCTCTCCATTTGACTATGAATACGACTACAGTGCATCCGGCGTACGCAGGTCCATAGAGGACAGCCTGCAAAGATTGGGCATCAACAGCATAGATATCGTTTTTATTCACGATCTCTCACCTGAAAATGGAGACATGAAGGACAATTGGATGGATTACTTCAAGGTTGCCGCAAAAGGTGCCATGCCTGAACTTACTAAAATGAGGGAAGAAGGGCTGATCAAAGGCTGGGGCCTGGGGGTCAATCGGATAGAGCCCATATTGGAAACCCTTAAAGTGGCCGACCCGGATGTCTGCCTGTCCGCAACCCAATATTCTTTGATGTACCATGAGGATGCCCTGGAGCGTTTGTTTCCGGCCTGTGAGGAAAAAGGGGTGGACATTGTGGTGGGTGCCCCTTTGAATGCTGGCTTCCTGGCCGGGATAGACCGGTACAATTACTGGGGAGAAATGCCGGAAGGCTTTAAAGAAAAGCGGCGTCAAATGAAAGAAATTGCTAAACGACATGGGATAGACCTGATCGCCGCCGCCTTGCAGTTTTCGGCTGCCCCTTCTGTGGTCACTGCGGTGATCCCCGGCACCCGGTACCCCGACCAGGCGAAGGCCAATGTGGAAGCCATGAAGGTAAAAATTCCACGGGCCTTTTGGGAAGAGCTGTTAGAGAAAAAACTGATTTCGGAAAAAGCTCCCTGGCCAAAATAGTGAGCCTCTTCGTTTATTCTTTGTTTGATTACCTGCAGATGGTGCCAAAGCTCTCCATCTGCAGGTTTGAGTTACAATATCCTGGTGGTTCCCCCTCCATTTTCCAGGGCCACATCCATACCCCGTTGGTTGGTTTTCCATGCTCCTGCTGTAAAATCCGGTATATCTATTGGGGCAGATTTATTGGCCACTGACCATTCGCTTAATGGAATAACGGAACTTGTAAGGGCGGCATCGTACACGTCCATTTCTACCGGCAATCCATTTCTAAGGCAATCAATTAAGTGCCAATCCGTGGCAGTTACCCTTTCATAGGAACGTGAGGCCTGGCCTGGTTTTATAGCTCCCTGAACCATTTTACGAAACCTCTTGGTAATTTCAGGAGTATGTTCTTCTACCAAAGCATCGTATTCTTCCTGAGGGATCCACCCATCATAATAACTGAACCCAATCCTGCCTGGCCTTGCCAGGTAAGATGCTTTTGTGCCACTGATCAGGTTAAAACGGATTCCCGGACGTGGGGTAGTGACATCATGTTGAATCAAAATAGTACGTCCCTTGTGTGTACGGATCATGGTGGAATTCATATTTCCGCGGTAATCCTTGCCCACATAAGACATCCAGAATTCGTCATCGGCTGCCAGTTCCTTCGCTTTTTCCCCCATCATAAAATCATTTGTCGACATGGACACCAAATGGCTCATTTGGTCCCCATAATTTAAATCCATCATCTGGGCCATGGGAGTCAATGCATGCTGAGGATATAGATTCCCATGCCTATCGATGTTTTCATTCAGCCTCCACATGTCATGGTACATGGTTTTGGTAAAATTATGGGTGTTCATCAGGTCATGGATATAGCCGCCTTCACCGTGAATAATCTCACCAAATAATCCTCTCCGGATCATATTTAAAACAAAAGCCGAGTCACCATCGTGGCAGGATCCTGACATCTGCACGCAGTGTTTTTTTGTGCGTTCGGAGGTTTCCACCAACCGCCAGCAATCTTCAACAGTTTGTGCTGCCGGTAATTCAGTAAAAACATGTTTGCCATGCTCCATTGCATACACGGCCTGATCAGTATGTAAATGCCAAGGGGTGGCGATGGCAATAAGGTCAATATCATCACGCTCACACATCCTTTTCCAATCTTCTTTCCCTTTGGAATAACCGACCGGATCATGGGTTTCTGCTATAGATTTGATAGCAGATTCCACTCTATATAGCAGATTCCACTCTATCCTGTTCTAAATCATTTATGGCAACAATCTCAACACCTTCTATGCTTGCAAATCTCATCACCGTTCCCGATCCCCTATTGCCAATGCCGGTAATCCCCATCCTTACCACATCGGACCTGTTGAACGTCCTGGGATAATTGGCATCTGGGTTATCGGGCGTCCATCGGTTATCTGCAAAATCTTTTAAGAAATTACCGATTTCACCAGATTCCGTATTGACATACCTTACCGCGCCTGTAGCACCCTGAAATAAAATAGACATGTCAAACCCTCTCCATTGTGCACTCATGTTCAGCCCCCCGGTAAACCTTGGAATATTATTGCGTTCATTCCTCACCCTGTCATTACCATCAATGATGTCGTCCCCATTTACATCTTCAAATATGATGTCGCCAGGCATTGCCCCAGGCCAATGGGGCGTAGCATCGATATGTTCCTGGTTTCTGAAGATGCCAACGGATTCGTAGTAAAGATCCTGGTTGGGGTTGTTGGGATTGGTAGGGATAGGACGACCTGTGGTTTGTTGGTATTCAGGTGCCCCGGGAGATTCATCCCAAAATTCAACCCTATTGAGCGCATAACCTGCATTGCCAGAAATCTGATAGGTGAAATCACCCGCATTCCCATTATACGAAGTAATGAATTCGTAGCCTCTATTAGATACTTCACCTATATTTTCTCTGGGCAAGGTCAATCCTGTGGATGCCGGTATAGAAGCATTTCTCCACCAAAGGATTTGAGAGCGGTAATTATAGAAGACATCGGCTTCTACCGTCAACCGGCTGTTGAAAAATCCCAGTTCAACACCAAAATTATACTGGTCCGCCACTTCCCAGGTTACATTGGGATTAGGAATCCTCAGCTCTCTAAGGGCTTGATTTTCCTGGTTAATACCAAAAATATAAGGAATATTCCCAAAGCCATAAGAAGCCAGGTATTGCCATTCATCTATTCGGTCATTCCCTGTCTGCCCATAGGATGCCCTGATTTTAAAATGGTCGGCATTAGGCATGCTGCTTTTCCAAAAGTCTTCTTCGGAAACCCTCCACCCTACTGATATTCCCGGAAAAAATCCAAACCTGCTGCCTTTTGGGAAAATATAAGAACCATCATACCTCCAGACAAATTCCGCCAGGTATTTTTCCTGGTACTCATAATTGGCCCTTCCAAAATAATTGAACCTGGCATTTTGGTAAGCAGATCCTCCATTATCTCTTTCTGCATTCCCGCCAGCAAACATTTGATCCACCGCTGTAGATACAAAAAACCGGCGGAATGCATTTAGGGTATTTCCATATCCTGTTCTGGACTCCATGCCTACCATTACCTTCATGGAATGGTCATCATGAAATACACGGTTGTAATTTAGCATGCCATTCATGAGTAGCTGCCTGTCTGCTCCCATATTTTCAGTCAATCTGGGGTCATTAAATCCCCTTTGTCCCCTGACCAATTCCGGTGTGCCATCAGGACCTAAGGTATTTCCATCCCAGGAATAAAGAAACCAAGGGGTTTCGAAACGCTTTTGCATGTTAAAAGTCTGGTCCAAACCTACGTTTCCGTTAAAGGAAAGCCCTTCTACCCAAGGGGCATCGATATTCAGCCTTAAGGTGCTTTGTAAATTGTACAAGTTGGTCCGGTCATAACCTGTGGCATCTGTGGTGATGACGGAAGGATTGTCCCCATATTCTATATCTGGTCCGGGAAGGCCATCTGGCCAATAGGCGTGCATATTTGGCTTACCCCTCATGATCATCCTGAAAATATTACCTGCTGAACGGGTAGGAAAATTTCTTACCTCCTGCCTGCCTGCCACATCAAAACCGATTTTAATATAATCATTGATTTTTCCGTCCAGGTTGCTTCTGAAATCATACTGATCGTAACGGGTGGCACTATTATAATAATATCCGTCTTGGCCTTTGGCTCCGAACATCACGAAATAATTGATATCTTCGTTTCCCCCAGAAGCCGTTATGGTATGGTAACTTTGAGGTGCCCAAGGCCTAAGTACCTCTCCAAACCAATCTGTATCAGGATGCAGCCAGGGATCTGTACCTTCCCTGAAATCATTAATTTCCTGTTCTGTAAACCTCATAGGCCTGTTCCTGTACATATCGATTTCGTTGAGCATGGTGAGGTACTGTTCTGCATTGGCCATTTCCGGAAGTACTGTGGGTTGATTCCATCCAAAATTGGAATTGATCTCAATCACTGCTTTTCCGGTTTTACCCCTTTTTGTTGTGACGAGGATAACGCCATTAGCAGCCTGCGCGCCATAAATTGCAGCAGAAGCGTCTTTTAAAACAGTAATACTTTCCACACTGTTTGGGTCTATTCTGGCCAATGACCTTCCCGGGATACCGTCCACAACCACCAAAGCCCCGTTGTTACCCAGGGTGTTGGTCCCCCTGATCCGAATAGTGGCATCATCATTTCCAGGCTCTCCGCTTCGGGTTACTGAACTTAATCCGGGCAACCTGCCTACCAGGCTATTACTGACATTGGTGACCGGTGCTGTCCTGATCTCATCCCCTCCTACTGAAGATACCGATCCGGTGAAGGTTACTTTTCGCTGTTCACCATACCCTACCACGACCACCTCGTCCAGTGACCTGGAATCCATGATCATCCTGACGCTTAAGGCAGTGGCAGAACCGACTTTGATTTTTTGGGTTTCAAAACCGACAAAAGAAAAAACCAACACGGCCTCTCCTCTACTTCAAGAGAGAAATGGCCATCAACATCTGTCACTGTCCCGATCGTGGTTCCTTCTATTACCACAGTAGCACCGGGTAGGGATTCTCCATTTTCATCAGTAACCACCCCGGTTATTGGAAAAGCTGCAATATCAGGTAGCGTTTTACCGGATAACTTTTCCAGCCGGGAAAATGCCCTTTCCAACTTTATGTTGTGGAAATTCATATTGATCCCTAATTCTTCTATGTTTTTAGTATGTAGCGGCCTTTCGTTGGCAACCAATATGCCCATAAACAAAGATTGGCCCAGGAAAACATAAGTAAATAATTTGGCCATATGAAGGACCAATGGTATAGGATTTTTCATATCTCTACATTTAAATTGGGTTTATTATTAGAAATGACGACATTAATTTTATCCGGAAGCTGTATGTTCTTTGCTCCGTTTTTTTTTGGTTTAAGGTGGATATTCCTTGGCATATATTTTACACATCATGAGATAAATTCTTTTAAAATTACACCAAACCATATACGGAGCATTCTCCCTGTATCTTTGCCCGTGCTCAAATTCTTTATCGTCTATTTGGGCTGGAGTTGGAATGCATATTTACATATTTGTTGTTTGGGAAGGTAATTAAAAGTAAAAAAAATTAAACAGCTCAATAAACCTTTTTTCTGTTGACAGATTTGGGATCCGTAACCACTTCCCCACTGTTTAATTTCCCATTAATCGCATTCAATCTGAAAGGCTTGCTTGCATCATAATACTGATTGGAGATATCCAGATCAGAGATGAGGATGCCAGCCTCATTGACAGGAAGTTTGTTTTGAACCAGTCCATCGGGTGTAATAAAGTGGCTGGGCCAACTTTCGGATGCCGAGGAATTGGTCAATGACATGTAAAAGTAGTTAGTTGCAGCCATTGCCTGCGAAGTGACAGGCATGATAATGGGATGGATACTCCCTTTTTTCTGCCGGGCATTATAAAATGATTGGAAAACAATATCAGTATCCAAATTCCTGTATTCCCGGTAAAGCTCAGGAAACCTGATATCGTAGCAAATCAGCAACCCGCAGTTAACACCGTTTAATTCAAACGTGACGAAATGATCACCGGGAGAAAAATAATGCAGATCTCCACCTGTACAGAAACGCTTATCGTACCTGTCAGCAATTTCACCCTCTGAATTGATGACATAGAGGCTGTTGTGCGGTTTGTTGCCTTCACTTAACTGGTGCATTGAACCTAAAATCACCCAAATATTTAATTCCCTGGCCAATGCCCTTACTGAATCAGTCGCACTAAAAAGCCCGTCCCAGTCAAAATTGTCAAGGGTTTGCATATCTGAACCCGGGTATCCGGACAAAGCACATTCTGGGAAATGTACGATATCTGCCTTTTTAATTTTTGCTTCAATTATCTGATTTTTAATCCACCTGTAATTCTCCTTTATATCCGCAGAAACCGGAAACTGGCAGGAAGCAACCCGGATTTTTCCGCTTTTGGGATGGGTAGCCTCGTTCTTTTTCCCCTCCTCCCCGATGGATTGATCCTGCACCTTGCCTTGCATAGCCCCAACAGGATTGGATGCCATCATAGGGATCATCAACAAAACAAAGCTCCAGAAAAGCCAAAATATTGGCTTATGAAATTTCCTATTCATGGTTTAAAATTGATTTGAAATACGACATTAAATTGAAAGCGTAAGATACGTAAGTTAACCTGAAACTCTTCAGCTGAGGCAATTTTCACTATAAATAGGCACCCACAATGATATTTTAATTGAAAATATTTTTGAAATTTCGGGATTATCAAGGTTGTCCGGCATATCGTTCAATAGGAATCATGCTTTCCACAGCCAGCAAACATTACCAAATAAAATAAATGTGTATAACTTGTGTGTAATCTACAAAATGTTGTGCAAAAATTGTTTATAAAAAATCAACTCAAAAATTGGTAATGATCTGGTAAAAAGCTAAATTTGATCATATCAAGTGAGAGATAAAAGGCTGGAAGTAGAATTCCAGATAATGGTTTAAACACGGGATTTTGAATAAAAGGGGTTTTGGCTTAACTGGCAAGACCTGAAACGGGAAACCGCAGTTATTCATTATTTCACGCTGATCAGTCGAAAGGCTTTTAAGTTGGTGTCCATGACCTTAGATCATGAATCCGGGCAACTGGGTAAAAAGTCGTAATAACTGTAGCTTGACATGATCTGAAGACTATGGTCTTTTCATCGTGAAGCGGGAATAATTCGAAAAGAATTGTTCCCGTTTTTGTTTTCTGGCCTAAATACTGGCCTGTTGGATTTCCTTCAAAATCACTTTTCGTCTTCCCCTGCGAAATCCATAACCTTTGGCAAATTTATATATAGGCCAACCTGGCCTGGGTTTCAATCTATACCACAAAAAAAGTAAAGTACCGGCGAAATTACTGGAATACACACAGGATATTATATTTGTGATCTGAGGTAGTGATTTCATGGATTAAAGGGATAAAACCATTCAGGTTTGGATTTTAACAAGAACCTTACTATCAAAATACCTGAAAGGTTGGCGGATTTTAGAAAAATCATTAATATTGATTTATTAAGCTTAAGAAACAAATTAAAGATCTTGAATAATACCTAAAATCCCTTCCTATGCCCTCTTCCCCTATTGACCGACGCCATTTCTTAAAAGGATCTACTGCCCTGATAGCCCTTACCAGTTTTGGGGCCAGCGGTATTGACCTCAAACAACCTGCTAAACCATATCGAGTGGGACTAATCGGAGCGGGTTGGTATGGAAAGAGCGATTTGTTCCGGTTGATACAGGTGGCAAAGGTAAATGTAGTTGCCCTCTGTGATCCGGACAGGAACATGTTGACGGAAGCAGCAAAACTGGTCGGTGAAAGGCAGGATTCCGGGGAGATCCCTCAGAAGTACAATGATTACAGAAAAATGTTGGCAGAAAATCAACTGGATATTGTACTGATAGGTAGCCCCGACCATTGGCATGCCCTTCAGACCATTGATGCCCTAAAAGCCGGGGCGCATGTCTATGTTCAAAAACCCATCAGTGTGGACGTTTTGGAAGGGGAGGCCATGGTGGCCGCCGCCCGCAAATATAACAAGGTGGTGCAGGTGGGCACGCAGCGAAAGAGCACCCCTCACCTTATCGAGGCCAAAAAGAAATTTGTGGATTCGGGCATGTTGGGCAAAATATCCCATGTGGACATGTGCTGTTATTATCATATGAGGGCAAATGGGAATCCGGCGGTTGAGGCGGTGCCTGATTTTTTTGATTATAACATGTGGACAGGACCTGCCCCTCTGCTTCCTTATACAGGCTTGCCTCACAGAAGGTGGTGGCGCACCATGATGGCCTATGGCAACGGGATCACCGGGGACATGTGTGTACACATGTTTGATACGGTCCGCTGGATGCTGGATTTGGGATGGCCAAAACGCATCCATGCCAGTGGGGGTATTTATGTGCAAAAAGGGGGGAGGTCCACGATCGCAGATACCCAGACCGCCACCTTTGAATACGATGAACTTAACTGCGTCTGGCAGCACCGGTCCTGGGGCACCCCTGCGGATCCGGAATACCCCTGGGCATTTGTACTGTATGGAGAAAAAGGCACCTTAAAGGGCAGTACCATGCGGTATGATTTCATTCCTCAGGGTGATGGTGAACCGATACATGGAAAGGTGGTTTACGAAAAGGAAAAATATCCGGAAGACCTTACAGAAAAGGACATTGAGCTGAATGCCGCCCCTGCCACCCGCCTGCACATGAAAGATTTCCTTAATGCCATAGAAAAGGGCGGAAGGCCCATTGCGGATATTGAAGAAGGCCATATTTCCACCGCAAGTTGTATCCTGGCCAACATGTCCATGGAATTGAAACGTCCTCTGATTTATGACCCGGAAAAGCGAATCATTGCAGATGACCCTGAGGCTACCCAAATGCTCAAAAGAGCCTACCGGGGACCTTGGGTGCATCCGGATAGGAAGGGAATTTAGAAACTGATCTTAATTTCCCCTTTTCAGGTGCCGGTCTATAAATTGCCGGTTCAGTTCGTCGGAGTCCCCATACTGCTTGCGAAGAGCTTCCAGCTTGAGGTGCAATTCTTTTTGTATTGCCTCATAATCAGGGTCGTCATAGAGGTTTTTCATCTCATTGGGATCTTCCTGCAGGTCATACAGTTCCCATTCATCAATGTCATAATAGAAATGCATTAATTTGTAACGATCAGTTGCCACACCGTAATGGCGCTTCACCATGTGTACGGAAGGGTATTCGTAATAAGTGTAATAAACGGCATCTCTCCACTCCTCCTGCTCACCGTTCAGCAGTCCCCTGAAGGATTCCCCTTGCATATCATCCGGAACAGCCACACCGGTATAATCCAGAAAAGTGGGGGCAAAATCAAGGTTCTGTACCAGGGCATCAATGACCGTCCCCGGTTCAATTTCCGGTGGATAACGCACCATCAGGGGCATGCGCAGGGATTCTTCATACATAAAGCGCTTATCAAACCAACCGTGTTCGCCCAGGTAAAAGCCCTGATCGGAGGTATACACCACAATGGTATTTTCTGCCAGCCCGGATTCATCCAGGTAATCCAGCACCCTGCCTACACCATCGTCCACAGCCGCAATGGTACCCAAATAATCCTGCATGTAGCGCTGGAACCGCCATTTCATCAAATCTTCTTCACTCATATTGGGATAGTCCTCTATAAACTTTTCATTCATAGGGCCATAAACTTCATCCCATTCCGCCCTTTGCGCTTCGTTCATTCTGCCAATGGTCCTTTCAAAGGCTTGTATGTCCCAGCTGTTGTTGTTTGGCCCTACCACCGTAGGGCTAATACCAAGTTCTTCAATGGTTTCCGGATAGAGCTTGGAATCGCCTGCCCAGTTCATGTGTTCCAGGATATTCATTTCCGCCTCTTTGGCGGCTGTCCCCCTGCCTTCATAGTCATCAAAAAGGGTGGCGGGCTCTTCAAATTGCCTCTGGGTGAATTCCTTGTAGTGCCTGGGTGCCGGTTCCCATTCCCGGTGGGGGGCTTTATGGTGGTAGAGCACGCAGAAGGGTTTCTCCGGGTCCCTGGTATTTTGCAACCAGTCCAAAGTGGTATCGGTGATGATATCGGTCACATATCCTTCTTTTCTCACTGTCTCCCCTTCTATCAAAAAGTCGGGGTTATAATAATGCCCCTGTCCGGGTAACACCATGGAAAAATCAAAGCCCTGTGGAATGCCGTCCATATGAATTTTACCGATCATGGCCGTTTGGTAGCCATTGGCCTGAAGCAACTTGGGGAAATTATCCTGATCCCAGTTAAAAGCGGCCATATTATCTATCTTTCCATTGACAAAACTATGCTTCCCGGTCAACAACACCGCCCTGCTCGGTGCACAGATAGAATTGGTGACGGTGGCCCGTGTAAAGATGGCCCCCTCGTTGGCAATACGGTCTATATTTGGAGTCTGCATCAACTTATCGCTGTAGGCACTGATGGCCTGAAAGGCGTGGTCATCACTCATGATAAAGACAATGTTGGGAGGGGATTTTTCTTCTTTTTCTTCCAGGTTGCAGGCGGTGCTAAGTAAAAAGAAAAATACTATCCATAAAAAATAAGGGGAGTAAGTAAACGTTTTCATGTGTTTATAATTGTTTTTCAGTGGCCACATAACCTGCCCCGTCCCGATAAATCGGGATTCGGGGGAATCTCGCATGCTTTATAATCATCTCACTGTGTGTCGCTTGCGTCATGCTCGATTTCATATTGGGTTTAATTTACAGGTCGTTTAATGGAGTTATTTTAATCCAATCCAAAATTTATTTGATTAACATCAAAATTATGTATCGATGAATTAAAGGCAAAATAGGAAAAAATATCCAAACAATTTCAGAATCAATATTCCAATTTAAATCCAGGATGGAAATGTGATGATCGGTAAATGATTTGAATCTATATTCCCATTCATGGTTTGGGTACCGGAAATTTTTACTTTGCCATTCCCATCTGGTTTACGCCATTTTGGTTATTAAAAGGAAAGTAAAAACAGGATTATGATGGTTGGTAAAACCAATAGTAATCCATTCAATACTGTTTTAATAAAAAACTGCTTGGTCCAGAATTTTTCCTCCGAAACTTTTTGCATATGCGGCTATTTTTCCTATGGTACCAAAATGGCCATGAACGATATCTAAAAGTCCTCTCCCAAGAAAAGGGAGCAGCCTAAAAAACAAATTTATTTCCAACTGAATAAAGTCCGTAAGGACATTATCGGGCTTATGACCTCAATTCTTCCTACATTTTTCAGGAAAAACCATATGCATTTCAGTTTTGCGGCCAATTTATTCTCTGGTATGTCAGGTGGTGAAAAAGTACGGCCAAAAAGCCCGTAATTTTTCACCTTAGAATATATTATCTTTTTGAGGATGCGGCGGGATGGAAAAATTTCCACCTCATGGCCCTGGTCTATCAATCCCGTCACCTGATTCAAAATAAAGGTTTCGGAAAGCTTGGGAAAAGCTTCCATAATAAATGCGATCCTCATAGGCAGCGTATTTAACTTTTTTATGAATTTATCGAATAGTCTTTTTTCAAAAAATATAAATCCGCCTACCTCATGGCATGTTTTTGGCGGTGAAAGCAAATAAAATCATTTTTAAACCTGAACAATTCATACGCTTCGGATAAATGTTTTATAGAACTGTAATTATCAGGGGAACCTTGGTTCCAAACTCATAAAGATTGGCCAATCCCCTGGGCCTTTGCCAACCATTGTCACTACATACAATAATTAAAGTATTCTCTAACTCCCCTTTTTCTTGCAAAAAAGGCTGTATAAAAGAACCTACCTTTAGGGTCAAAATACATGTTCAATCGCCTCCTATCGATGTAGATTCTCTAATGGCTTTCTTACTGCATTGACCTGTCTTTGTGACCATTACTGAATATTTCCTTTTCTATTTTTAAGTTTGGAATTACAACGCTAGTTTGTACCTGCTTTAGTTTAGAAAGAATTTTTAATTTAAATTATCCTTTTCCACATTCCATGGCTTTTCTTCATTTAATCTTCATTTATGCCATATAATTTAGCATCATTATTTAATTATTTTTAAAAAATTAACAGTTAAAATTATGAAAAAGGTTATTTTATTTGCCTGTCTGTTAGGCTTTGGTTCTTTGATGAGCTGTGAGAATGATGCTGATCCCACCAATCAAACCTCCTTGAATGGATCAGCTGTAAAAGGTAATGTGGTTGGGGCAAAAGTCGATGTATATGCCTACAGTTCCAATGGTGAAAGGGGTGAGCTTTTACAATCTACTACTACCAATGCAAAAGGCGCGTTCGATATATCCATGAATTATCGAGGGCCGGTAGAAATTATCGTTAAGCAAGGGGAATATTTTGATGAAGCAACCGGAGAACCTGTATCGCTGGGCAACAACGAACTACGGGTAATCACACAGGCAGATGAGGGATCCCAAACTGTGGGGGTCAGTGCCCTTACCACTGTGGCTGCCTCATATGTGGATGCGCATGCATCAGGTGGTTTGGAAATAGCTATTAAAGAGGCTAATGAGAAAGTAGCCAATGCCTTTGGATTGGAAGGAATAGACATTTCAAAGGAAATTCCTGCAGATCTTTCAGTAGAATCTGGTTCAATGACAGAAGCCCAGGCCAAATATGGCGCCATTCAGGCCGGATTGTCCCAACTTGTGAAAGACCAGGATCTTTCACCGGATCAATTATTAATTTTGGTAAAGGAAATATCAAAAGATTTCTCTGATGGAAAAATTGATGGAAAAACGGCTACAGGAACTTTGGAAATCACATTAACCTTGGCCCCTGTTCAGGCAATGGTAGGATTGAATACCGCTATATCAAATTTTTTAAGCAGTTCAGAGAATGTAAGTTCGCAAAGCTCAGTTACAGTAGGAGTCAACATACCGAATCCTACAAGTCAGGGAGAATGAATACCGAATATAAGTTCTCCACAATTTAGGACCTATCCTTCGGTATAGAATAATTATTTTAAAAATTTAAAGCCTCCGGTATTTTATGTGAAATAACTTTCACTGAAATGCCGGAGGCTTTTTTAAGGTTGATCAATTTGCATTTAAAGCCCTCCTGTTATGGCGTTTCTTCCCACTTTTTTGGCGGAATATTATTTCGTACCTATTTAACTTTGTTTTGTGTCTGAAAACGTTTACCTTGATCAATAGTCCTCAAAGACCTTTTCTTATCAGATGTTGGTTTGAACGCTGTTAATCTAATACAATAACCTGTCTAATGCCTTCTCCTTTGGCCATCCTATCAAAACCCTGGTTGATCTGTGCCAGAGAAATTCGATGTGAAATCAATTTTTCTACTGGCAGCCTGCCATTTTTATACAGTTCCAGGTAGTTGGGAATATCACGTTTGGGAACACAGCTGCCGAGGTACGATCCTTTCAAGGTTTTTTCCATCCCCACCAAATTTAGGGGTAAGATGCTTAGCCTTGCATCTGGGTGGGGCAAAGCTCCAGTGATGGTGGTGCCTCCTCTCTTCGTGGCTTGCATGGCAAATTCCAGGGCCGGGATGGCTCCGGCAAATTCAACTGCTATATCCACTCCCCCTCTGGTGATTTCTTGCAATCTTTCCAATGCATTGGGATCAGAAGCATCTATTACTTCATCGGCACCTAATTCCAAAGCCTTTTGACGTTTATAGGGGTTGATGTCTGCCCCTATTATCTGCCTGGCACCGGCTGCTATGGCACCAAGAATAGCAGAGAGCCCCACACCCCCCAATCCCACCACCAGTACGGAATCTCCCAATCTTACCTGTGCTGTATTGACCAGCGCACCCACTCCGGTCATTATTGCGCAACCGAAAAGCGCAGCAATGTCAAAAGCAATATCAACATCGATTTTAACCAGGGAATTAACAGAGGCTACCGCATACTCGGAAAAGCCCGAAACTCCAAGGTGATGGTGATAGTACATCGTTTCTTTTTTGATACGCTTATGGCCACCCATCAGGACACCTTCTCCATTTGCTTTTGCACCTGGTTCACAAAGTGCTGCCCTGCCGGTAACACAGTGGGCACAGCGTCCGCAAGAAGGCAGAAAAGCAAATACAACATGATCTCCAATTTTAAGGTCATCTACCATATGACCCAATTCCACCACCTCTCCCGCTGCCTCATGGCCCAGTACCATCGGCATGGGTCTCGGGCGGATACCGTTGATCACCGACAGGTCGGAATGGCATAAGCCCGCCGCCTTTATTTTTACCAACACCTCATTGAAACCAGGCCCTTCCAAATCTACTTCTTCAATGCAAAGGGGCCTAGAGGTTGCGTAGGGTCCGGCTTTTCCCATTTCATATAATACCGCCGCTTTGATTTTCATAAGCAAAATGGTTATTTATTATTGTTTTTAATTCTTTTCATAAAATCATTTGGTGCCCTGTCTTCGGCATGGCTATGAAAAAATTTTGATCCATAAATCAACAGGGTCAATACTATACCAATTAAAAATGCCCAGGTTGCACCCTTTACCACCAGCACAGCTGCAATGATACCAGCAATCCCAAGGTCCTTCTGATTTGATGCCTCCAATACGCCTACCCTGACGCTCACAAAGCCCTGAATCAGTAAAGTGAGGGCAAGGGCTATACCCAAAATAGGCTTTACGAGGCTCACGATAGGCAGCAGTAAAAGTCCGGTATTGGTGCCCCAACGAAAAGAGCCTGCCCCTCCAAAAATAGAGTCCATGGCCTTTCGACCCTGTTTAAAACGTTCCACAATCACCACATGCATGGCCGCCCATAAAGGTCCTGCCATGGTCATATCCGGACCAAATATGCTCATACCCAAATTCCTTGTTCCAAACAACAGGTGGGCCCTGTCGGGATTGTAATCTATCTTTTCATCCTTTCGGATTTCATCGGCCTCTTCAAGGATTGCCTGGCTTTGAAGGATGTCACCAAACAGAACGATATAGGCCGCAAATACGGTGGGTATGGTGCTGATAAAAACACCGAAAGGCGGAAGACCCACTCCTAAAACCGTATACTGATTGATCATCAAGACAAAATCAGGTTGGGTAAACCCCCATTCTATAGACGGCCATGGTGCCTCTTGGAACAAAGGTGCCAAAAATACAGCCAACAAAATGATGGGGAAAATACCTAGTTTGGCAATTACCCCAAAAACTTTATTTCTTTTTTGCAGGTGCCCAAAATGCCGGGAATAGATAAGGTAAAATGCAATTCCTACCGCAATGGAAATACTATAAGGAAAAAGGTCAAAACGCCCCCCTTCTTCAAAAACAGTAGCTATGGCCGCCAAACCAGCCCCTATGATAATCCCCGATTTAATGGCGGGGGGAATCAGGCCAACCACACGTTTAGCCAATTTTGTAGTGCCAAGTAAAATTGCCAAAAAGCCAAGGGAAAATTGAAAAGCCATTAAGGCCTGTACCCGTTCCGGACCTTGGGGAAATTGCTCCACAAAAAGAATGAGTAAGGGTATGGCAGGCGTGATCCATCCCGGTACCACCGGATCTCCCAATAAATGATGGGTTAAATAAAGTAACCCATTCAAAATCACAATGGCAATTGCCGCCTCGAAGGGCATGCCCAGCAAGTCCATCATCAAGGGTATGGCGGCCAAATCCACAGCACACATCAAGAGGCCCTGGAAGTAATCCGGCCATTCAAACCTGTAATGAACAAATGGAATCCGAAGCTTAAAGGGACCTAAAGGAATAAATGGTGCTTCACTTCCTATTTGCCTGCTATTCCAATTCATAATCTTTTACCATATAGCCGGCGGGAATAGATTTTATCAAATCATTACCTAAGTTAAATTTAATTGCAATGCTTAATTTGAGTAAAAAATCAATGATTACCAAGAAACAGGTCTTCACTAATTTCATTCCGCATAACTTTTGTGCTGCAAATACCCAACGGTCCTTGTCCTAACCTTAAAAAAAATTATTTATCTCTTAAGAGATTTAAAATTACTGAACCCAGATAATCAAGTTCATCAATTAAAAAGGATAAGTACATTTTCCCGCTTGCGGGAAAATCAGCATTATCGGGCAGTGGTTCCCTGGACGTTGCTTAGCTCCAGCCGAACAGCTTCGCCGCGGTACCGCCGAGTATTGCAGCACGTTCCTGAGACGACAGGTGTGAGAGGTATGCCACCAGATCTTGACGGTAGCGGGCGTAGGAGTCTGGTGTCGCATCTGCATTGAAGCCGCCACCGTAAATTAGCCGTTCGGCACCCCATGCATCGGTCAATTGACGAATGATCGGCCCGATATCCTGGTGCGGATACTTCTCCGGTGTGGGGATCGATGCAAGCTTCATCACCGTGTTGGGAAAATCAGCCCAGCGAAGCACCTTTGCATACTCCTCCGGTGATCCCTGAAACGGGCGTCCAAGATGGTCTATGATCACGGGGATGTCAGAGAATTCCCGAATGTAACGCTCGAAGCCGATGGCATAGCGGGGCTCGAAATGCAGCTGCACAGCAACCCCGGCATCAGCAACCATACGCCACCATTTATGTAGTTCCGGCTTCCCAAACGGGGGCAACCGATCGGGAGCGTAAGCATGGACCCGGGAAGCAATGATCTGCCCTTCGCGATCCTTCAAAAACGATGGCATCGCAGCCAGAGATTCAGGGCGATCAGCAAAAAACAAGCAGGTTCCTTTCAGTCGACCGCCACCGACTTCCAAACAATGATCCAAGTAGCGGTGGTCGTCTTGGTACGGTTCCGGGTGGACAACAATCGAGTACCTTACCCCCGCTCCGTCCATACATCTCAGCAAGTGTTCTGGGGTGGCAGCGGAAGCTGGCCGATAGGGCCCGCTGGGATGATAAGGGAATTCTTGACTGTCGGGGCCAGCGAAACAGTGTAGATGGGTATCGACGATCGGCGGATCGCTGTGGGCCCCCTCCACTCCCAACCTGGAAGTCAGCGCAAGGCTCGCAAGTGAACCAGCCAGGATCCCCAGACAGTCACGGCGGTTGATGTAATTCATCTTGTGGTGTAATTTCGATTGGCTCTGTTGCCTGGCTAAATGGACGGCTGTGGAATTGTCCTTAATATTTAATGGTTCGATTCTCAAGGTTATTTGGGATTGGTATAACAAAAGGTAAAAGTTAATACAGTCTGGTTAAAAAGCCAAATGAATAGTTGTACGGACAGGTACTATTTATTTTTTAAGAAATTTAAAATTACTGAACCCAGTTGATTTTGTTCTTCAATTAAAAACATAGGTTTTGTTTTGAAATTTCCGGCATCTATTTTCAATTGCGAATAAGTATCATCAAACACCCCTCTATTGACAGGAACTCAGTTAGCATGGCGTGGCTGGATCACCATAAGCCTGGAGTTTCCAATTGTTATCCTTAAGAGATCACTCATTTTCCTATATCGTTTTTTGAAACATATTCACATAATGCGGAGAGGGTTCAAAAATCCCCCCACTTTCCTTATAAAATGATTCATCAGTCAGGTAAACGCCATTTTGGGTTTTTACCCAAGATCCGTCAGCCCTGGGATGGTAGGTCATCAGTTTGTCCCAATATTTATAGTATTGGTGGCCATTGGTTTCCTGAAGTCCCATATCCATTTCGGGAAATGGGGCAAGGCGGGCGGCAACACATTTATTCCAATCCACCAAAATGGGAAAAGCTGTCAGATCTGCACAGAAGCAGGGTATTTTCTTTTCACTTGCCAGCTGCGCAATTTTCATGGTCATGGTCAGGGTTTTGGCAATCGCCTTAACCGCAATGGCATTATAACCCTGTTCCATCCGTATAGCAGTTTCCTCAACTGTATGGGCACTTTCATCCGCAGCCACCTTAATGCCAAGATCTCCCACGAACACCCCATTCCTCTCCCCAAAGGGCTCTTCTACTACCGCAATCTGATCAAAAGCCGCAATTTTTTTGGCATGGTCCAGAAATCTCAACAGCGTTTCCTTCCTCTCATATCTTTCATTGGCATCAAAATAATATGGGATCCTGCCGTTTTTGGTATAGGGCGTCTCAAGATGGCCAATAATTTTATGAACCTCAGTCAGAAATGCCATATCTTTTTCCTGCATTTCTTTCTGTGTTACTGGTTGGATAAGATCATCAATTTGTTCCTAATTTAAAAATCCTTTGCAAAATCTATTAATGGGATGGTTAAAATCCTGGGGTGAAATTTAATTGCAGGGATTTCTAATTTTCCAAAAACCTTCATTTTCCTCTCAATTCAATTAGATTTATAAAAAAAGTCTGTTTTAAGACACCCCACCATTCAGGACTTCCCGCAATTGGATTATTCATCCAGCCGGGAATAATTGATAGAAAAAGCTACTGGAACTTTGAAACTGGTTAGGTTTTTAGATAAATCCCATATAATAAAGCACCAAAAAATGAGTTCAATTCCAAATACCCTTCCATTCTCAAGCAATTCCTGACAGACATTGAAGCATCCAGAATTCCCTCTCAGGTATTCAATCCAGATTGAAGTATCAAACACCACCCCTTTCATTTGCGATTCAGGTCCCGTAATTCCTGTGCGGAATATTTAAATGCCAATGGTTCATTCACAACAATAGATCCAAGCTGT
Organism: Cyclobacteriaceae bacterium; assembly: GCA_040905205.1. Lineage (GTDB taxonomy): Bacteria > Bacteroidota > Bacteroidia > Cytophagales > Cyclobacteriaceae > Cyclobacterium. Next base: position 20,659 of record JBBDSB010000312.1, on the reverse strand, counting down.
TTGATTTTTTGGGATCTGATGTAAGCAATTAAATCGATTTTTAGCGTTTCTGTGATTGAATCTGACTTTGAAAAGTCCATCGCTTCCACAATCAACTCGTCAGGAATTATAGCTGTAACTTTCATATAATTAGTTTTTACGAATATATGATAAATTATCGTATGGAAAGGAGATTGAGGGAGGTTGAAGGAGATTGGGGAATTGAATTGAGGAGATTGAAGGGGATGGTGGAAGGTTGAAGGAGATTGAATTGGGTGGCCAACTAAACAAAAAAGGCATGGTCATGAATTAACCCTTAACCTTTAACCCTGAACCCTTAACTCCTCCCAACCTGTGACGCAAAAAGCCCAGCTTCCCCCTTACCCGCCAAACCAGGTCAGGCTTTTTGGCATCAATTCATCAAATTCCAGGTTTTGCAATCCCTTCATTTCTTCCCAGTCAAATTTTCCAAATTCTGTATCCCATTTCTGACAAACCCTTAGGGCAGCAAATTCTTTGGGAACAGATACGGTTTGCTTCATATCGGTCCAGTTCACCACAAGCAACGCAGACTCATCAGCATTTTTAAAACCAATTGAATCTACCAAAAACGGCTGGTTGCTCGTGGTATTAATCACCTGAGAAAAGCTCTTAATTTCTTCTCTCAGCCCATATATAGGGGATTTTAGGATATCTGACCCCTTTGATTTAAGCCATCCGCTATCTCCGGTTAATTCAAAATAGGTAACTGAATGGGCACCTGACTCACTTAAATATTTAAGGCTGATCAGAAACCAGCAAGCACCAAAAAAGCTGAACTGACGCGGATCCTTCCACCCGGTGGGTTGCCGAAGTTTTTTACCAGCTTCAGTGGCATTCGGATTCCAGCGCATATGAAAAGTGACCGGGCTGACGATGATTTTTTTAGCCGGAAATAATTTTTTTGCTGAATGAACCGTGTAGGCCTGCGCTTCCAACGTCTCTATCAGTGACGCATCATCAAAGGCATGCACCTGCGGATTGATGGAGTAGGTGACACCATCCAGATCAGAAGCATCTACGGGATCTCTGTTTAATTCTGTGAAAAATGCATCTGTACCCCCAATTATTGAAATCTTTGGGAATGACTTCCTTAGCTTGGAAATTGCTTTGATCCAACTTGTCGGGGTAGTCTTGTGGCTGTCCCCAAACAGCATCATCCTTTTGACGGAACCGAAATAGGACTTCAATTCTTCCAAATCGGAACCGGGATGTTGGCGATCAGAAAACACACATAACTCCACTGCCGTTTCGGTGCGCTGCACTTCCTTTAATAATTCCAAAGCAGGGCCAATATCATCATCCAACTCCAAAGATATCCGCCAAAAATCCGGGGAAAGTTCCTGTAGGGCCTGGAGGATTAAAGCCCTGTCTGTTCCGGATTTTAGCTCAATTCCAAATTCTGGCCTCCCCAATTTTTGCCCCTGTAGGTAGATTTGTATCGGATGTTCCTCGGAGGCTTTCAAGCTTGTTCCGGCAGCGTCCACCCTCAAGTGTGCTTTTTGTTGGATGCGATCCCCCTTTTTTAGGGTTACAGGATAAGGCTTTCCCAAAGGGGTACAATAGGTTTTATAAGAAGCATCTGTCCAATTTCTCTGGTCCTCCGTTTCAAAGACATCCCCTTCAAACACCAGGGAAACATCGACACCATCGGTCAATTTCCAATGCATTTCCTTGATATCAAAAAACGGCTGATGGGGACTGATGTCTACGGGAAACCGGCCTTCTGAAGCCTTGCCATCCGGGTGAACAATTCGAACTTTTTTACCTTGACAGGACTGAATGGGATGCAATACGGTAAATCCTATCCTGTTTTTGCGAAAATCCTTTTTGGCAAGCCCATCATATACAAAATCGAGGGTTCCATCCTCATTCCCGGAAATTTCACAATTCAGCTCAAAATCAATATCCCCTTTTAGAAAACTTGCCAAATAGCTGATATGAAAGCTGTGCGGTTCCACTTCCACCTTTTCATCCCGGATCTTCATGGGTATGGTGCCCCAATTGTGGTCCCGGACTGCGTGGTTGATCATCCGGATGACCTCCAGGTTCCCCAGACGTACATACCTGATAAAACCCTCCTGATACCTCAAATCAAGATTTCCGGCTTTTAATGCTACATTTTCCTTCATAATTTTCTTTTTTATGGGCTCAATACCTTGCCACTGTCCTCCGGTCCAGCCAACCCTTCACCTTTATCCTTTATTAATCTCAGGTGATCAGGTAATGGCCTTAATCTGCTCTTTCACGGAATCAGGTTCGAATATTTCTTTCCAATTGTCCTTAAACAGCTTTCCTTTTCCGATTTCAATGGCTTTGATGGCCGCATCTGAAAATCGGCCACCAGGCAGTTGACCAAACAAAAGTGCCAGCTCTATATTGATATGACCCATCAGGAATTCAAAGGCAGCTTCTTTGGGAACCCCTTTTTCTATCGCCACCTCCATGCCTTCTTTCATAACGGTAATCAGGGCCCCGCAAAAGGTTTCTGACAAGAAGCTGTCTTGTCTGTTTATAAAGTTCATGGTGGTTGATCAACCCCCAGCGGTTCAGTGGTTGGGAATTGGCAAAAATATTGTCAGCCACAGAGAGGGTGTCAACCAAGCTCAGCTGTTGATAGACGATGGCGATACCCAGGGAAGCGGCATGGCCAGGCCCGGAAATCAGGACCTCCTGGTTTTTCAATAAAATGGTGCCTTTGTGCGGCTGCAGATTTCCGGTAAGGATATTCATCAGGGTGGTTTTCCCGGCCCCATTTTCCCCACAGAGGGCATGTATTTCACCTTCCTCCAGCTCAAAATCAATATCCTCCAATGCCTTTACCCCTGGAAAAAATTTGCTGATGCCGATGAGTCGTAGTAGCATAAAGAAGAAGGCTATTGATTGATTGAGGATTAAGATAATATAATACCCCTAAAAACTTCAATTCATGGTATTTAATGTCCCTGTCACTTTTTAATGCCGGTCAAAAAGTGACCAAAAAAACCCGCCACTCAGCATATTTGGGCTAAAATCCGGACACTGCCCTACACCTGTGAACCCTGGGGTTGATGCAAACTCCTCAGGATTTAGGGGGTAGGGGGTTTTTAAAGTGAAGCTTTGTTTACCAAAACCCATCGTTAAACATGACTTTACCAACCTACATGCCTGGTTTCTAACCCCAAAATCTGCAAGGTGGAAGTGAATCGGTATTTTGATAAGCTTCAATTGCCGGAAAAAACACCATTTTGGGCCTTTGTTCTGGCCGCTTCAAATTGGTTCCTCAATTCCTGCAAAGCTACCTTTTTTGAAGGGTCTCCCATTAGATTAACAAGCTCCTCCGGATCCGTATGGTGATCATAGAGCTCTTCATTATCCCCTTCCGCATTTTCTCCCCATCGGGTGTACCGCCATTGGTCCGTCCTGAGGGAAGCCGCCCCGCCCCCGGTGATGGTATAGGCGTAATCCTTATGTTTTCCTTTTTTCTCTCCCTCTAAAATCCCGGTCAAACTTTCTCCCTGAAGGATTGAAGGCATTTCGTCCTCAAATCCCCCCAAATCGGCCAATGTTGGATAAAGGTCTATCAGTTCGGTAACGGTATTATTGGTGGTTCCATGTTGCTCCTCATAGGTCTTTCCGGGAACCGAAATGATCAGTGGAGCCGCCACACTTCCCTCCCAAAGACTGGATTTCGACCAACAATCATGCTCTCCCAAATTATAGCCATGGTCGGACATAAAAATGACAATGGTTTCTTCTCTCAGGTCCAGTCGGTCCAGGGCATCCAGTAACCTTCCCACCTGCTGATCCATGAAACGGACGCTGGCCATATACGCACTTATTGTCTTTCGTTGCTGCAGCTCATCCATTCCCCAAACTTTATCATTTTGCCTTTTCAAAGCCTGATCAGGAACATTGTCACCAATAATAAACGAAGGAAGAACCACCTCTTTGACCGGATAGGGAATAAAACTGGTTTTTGGGGCAATCAGGGGCACATGAGGCCTGACAAATCCAACCGCAAGAAAAAACGGGGCATCCTTTTTAACCCTTTGTTTGTTGGTGCCTTTCTCAGGTACTTTTCCCGCCCGGCTTTCCAAGATGGCAATGGCCTGGCTGGCAGCCATATAATCCGCCTGCGTACCCTCCAGGCTGTCGTCAATGACCATTTGGGCAAAATTTGAACCATAATGATGATTTTTGGGAGAAAGCAGCTCCAACTTGCCCTGGCTCAGAGTTTCCGGGCCGAGCACGTTGTAAGCATAATCCCAGGAATCCGGATCATCTCCTCCCGGTTCACCCCTTTCTATACCACCTGGAACGCCCATATGGAATATTTTGGAGACCCTTGCCGTATAATACCCCCGTTCGCGAAAAAATCCCGCCATGGAAGGATGATCGGCCAAGGCCGGTGTTTCTTTTCGATAGCTACCCGGTTGATCATTATTCCCCATCACCCCATTGGTTTCCGGATACAAACCACTCATCAGAGAGGCCCTTGAGGGGCCACAGAGCGGAAATTGGCTGTAGGTCCGGGAAAACCTAACACCTTCACCCGCGAGCCGGTCAAGGTAAGGGGTGTGGTCATCAATATCCATATAAGGCCCGATTTTGGTATTCAGGTCATCTGACATGATTACCAGGATATTGGGCTGCTGTGCCTGCAGGTTTAAGCCCATAAAACATATCCATACCGTCAGGAAAAAGGTCTTATACCTACTTTTTCCGTTATTATCTTTCAAGTTGTCATGTTGAAATACCTGAATTTTCATTTTCCAATAATTTGCCTATTGCCTGTTATTTCTCTCCCTATGATCCAAATATGCGTCCAGGTATTTTTGGTTCATTTCATCAGAATCCCCATACTTTTCCCGAAGATCCTCTAGTTTTTGGTGCAATTCTTCGCGAACTTCCGCATAAGAAGGGTCATCATAGACATTGTTCATCTCCTGTGGATCCTTTTCCAGATCGTACATTTCCCACTCGTCAATGTCATAATAAAAATGCATCAGTTTATACCTTTCCGTGGCCACGCCATAATGTCGCTTGACCATGTGTACGGATGGGTATTCATAATAAGTATAATATACTGCATCCCGCCATTCATCAGTTTCCCCGCTCACGAGCTTTCTGAAGGATTCTCCCTGCATTTCCGGGGCAACTTCTACCCCAGCATAGTCCAGCAGGGTGGGTGCAAAATCCAGGTTTTGGACCAGTTTATCAATCTCAGTTCCCGGCTTTATTTCCTTGGGATACCGAACCAATAAGGGGGTGCGGAAAGACTGCTCGTACATAAAGCGCTTGTCGAACCAACCATGTTCTCCCAGGTAAAATCCCTGGTCGGAAGTGTATATGACAATGGTATTATCAGCCAATCCGTTTTCTTCAAGGTAGTCCAGCACCTCTCCTACCCCATCATCCACCGATTTGATGGTGCGCAGGTAATCCTTGATATACCTGTTGAATTTCCACAGGCCTATTTCCCTGGCTTTATCTCCTTCTATGAATTGTTCCTCTCCCGAGGCATAGGTCTCTTTAAAAGCTGCGTTTTTTGGCCCATATGCGGCTTCCCATTGTGCCCGCTGTTCTTCGTTAAAACGCTCCAGTTCCCGGGAAAATCCAGTGCTGTCCCCGTTAGGATCTACCTCCATTTTGAAATCATGCCCCCATCGGGCATGGCCATCAATCTCCATCTCCTGTTCTTTAGCAGCCGTTCCCCGGCCCTCGTAATTGGTGAGGTCATCAAAATAATTGGAAGGCGGATCAAAAGTTTTATCGTCGTAAAGGGTCAGGTATTTTGGTGCGGGTTTCCAATTTCGATGGGGGGCCTTTTGATTGTAAATCATTAGGAACGGTTTTTCCTTATCCCGCCCTTCCTTAAGCCAATCCAAGGCAAATTGTGTGGTAAGTTCCGTAACATACCCTTCAAAACGTATCCGTTCTCCATTAACAATAAAATCAGGGTTATAATAATGACCCTGTCCGGGCAAAACCATGGAATGGTCAAATCCCTGTGGAAGGCCATCCAGATGGATCTTCCCGATCATCGCCGTACTGTATCCCGCTTTTTGAAGCATCTTGGCAAAATTATTCTGGTCCCAATCAAAGGGTTGAACATTGTCCACTTTCCCATTGAGAAAGCTGTGTTTGCCCGTCAAAATTACCGCACGGCTTGGGGCACAAATTGAATTGGTGACTGTGGCTCGTGTAAAAATCGCCCCTTCCTCAGCCAAGCGGTCAATTTGGGGCGTTTCATTTAATCCATGACCATAGGCACTGATGGCCTGGTAGGCATGATCATCGCTCATAATGAAAATAATGTTGGGTGGGGAAGTTTCTTCCTTTTGATCCGTGTTGCAAGCTGAGGTAAAGACCCAGCAAAATAGTACAAGGAGGAGGTAATGGTATTGTTTAAAGATTTTCATATTGGGGGTTATTTAAGATTGGTTTGTCTGAGGTTACCATTACAAATTTAAATTTCCTTTGAATTCTTAAGCTTTTCTCAAAAGGATAGGGCAAAATAGTAAAAATTTCAATTGGTTCCAGTATTTCAGGTCCAAATGATTGGCATTTAAGAAATAAATATTAATGGTATTAATTGGTTATTTGTTTAATTGTTTAATTGGATATTGTTTAATTGGTTGGAAATATTACATAGGGGATGGGTGGATTGCTTTTTTATAGTCGACTGTTTATCATTTGGTTACGTTTTTTAATTCTTTTTAACTTTTCAATATCTAAATCCAAAAAGTGCCTTGAACTGTTTTTTTTAATTCTTAACAAGAAAAGTCCAATCCCAGATGATCCCGTAGCGAAATCATTGGATATTCTTGTTAGCCACCTACCTGGAAAGGCCAAACCTTCCGGTTTTTCAATTCCAAACCACAATATCGTTTCTACGATATCAAATGCATAGTTAAAATATTTCTTATCTTTTAAGACATAATAAGCATCAAGCATTAGCTCCCCAATACCCGCCAAACCTTCAAAAAGGCTAGGGATAAAGGAATATTTGATATAGGAGTCCTCAATTATTTTAATACTTATCTCTTTATATTTTTCATTTTGTAGAATTTTGAAATACCTTAAGGCAATGCTTCCAATACCCGCACTCCCGTGAATGAAGTAAGGATATAATAAATTATCGCCTTCGAATCGTTTCCATTGGAGACCCACTTCGCTTTCAATTTTTTGATCAAGATCGAAGTCTAGAGCTTTGATGGCAAGGTTTAAAAAATCATTTCTATTTGTAGCCACATAAAGATATAAAAGAAAAAGACCAATTCCACTTGCTCCATAACCATATCCATAATGAACTTTATCCTCATAATTACAATGCCAGAAACACTGTCCATTACTGGTATACTGAGCGGTTTGGGCAAGATATTCTCCAGAATTAACAGCAAATTCAAGATACTTGTTATTCTCAGTTTCAATAAAAAAATATAAACTGATAAAACCCCAACCCGCTGAACCCAGAAACAAATTTGCTTCTTTATAAAGTAGGGGAGACTGATACAATTGATCCATTATTTCTTCAGCCTCCTTTCTATTTCCCATTTGATCAAATGTATAGGCTATTCCTGCTAAACCCAGATATAGTCCTGGTGGATATTTTTCATGATTTTTGGGTTGATTTAATATCCAGCATTTAATTTCCGATGGTAAATCGTCAGAAGTTTTTAACAAGAAAAGAATAATCCCACATGCTCCATATGAGATATTCAGGGGATTGGTTAGGAATACTGAATAATGTGCTGGCCAAAGTCTATCATTTCTAGTGTAATCAGCCGTGGCACAGATATAATTGGAAATTTTTCTGATAGTTGAATTTATTTGAATTTTCTTTTTACTCAATGGAAATGAATCTTGACTTAAATTAATAATCTTTATGGGTGTTTCATTCGTCCAATTTTCGATAATATTATAGGCTTCAACATCAAATCCACTTAATAATTTTGTAATAATATCATTTACTTCACGGGGCAGGCCCAATTTTACAAACTCATCAAGAAGTTGAGTTTTTGCTCCAGGATTTAAACTGAACATGTTATTCGCAGGAACAACTGCATTATACAGTATCATACCAAGTGAGTAGAAATCATCTGATTGTAATAATTTTTGTCGCTTCTGCCTTTCGGGATTTGTAAATCCTTCAGTTCCCCATCGTGAAGCATATTCAATAATGTCACTATCCACTTCATTCTGTAATATGGCACTTTCAAAATCGATCAACCAAATATTATACGAATCAGTGTCAATAAGAATGTTCCTCGAGGAAAGATCCCCTATTATAACTCCCATCCTATGAATCTCACTGACAAGTTGTATCAATAACTTTGCGATAAGTTTAAATTTTTTAATGAATCGATCAACCGTTCCTTTTCTCCTAATATATGGGGCAAGGATTAGGTCATCTTGAGCCCAGAAACTATCCAATCTACTGCCATTTACTCTTTCCTCCACCAAAAAGAGGTGCCCCCCCTCACTAAATAATTCTATAGGGTTAGGAATAAATTTTGAATTTTGTAAATGCTTCAGAATTTCAAATTCTCTTTCTAAAAGGTACAATGCATCCCAATAGGTATTATTTACCTTCCAGCAATTGGTATAAGGCCGAGCTTCCTTTATCACTATTTGTTGTCCAGTTAACGTGTCAACCCCATAATATACACCACCAGAGTTTGAAAACCCAAAGGTCCCTTCAATTACATATCTATCATTTAATTTATTATCCTTGGACATTTCAACAGGTTCGCCATTAACAAAAGGATCATTTACCCAAGGTGGTAGTTTAAAAAAAGGAAGTCGCTGATCTGGAATAAATTCCCCATCTGGGGAGACTAAAAAAGAAGTCTTGGTACCATCAATATTTAACTGAGATGGTGGATGAAAACCTCCATATCGATAATATAAAATATGGCTATTTTTGTATCTGCGGTCAGACAAAATATAGGGCCCTTTAAAATTTCGAGTTCTTGTTATCAGATAAAGTTCCTCCAATAGTTTCTTGAACACATCCAAATTGGGAGGATAAATAGTCACAAATTTACCCGAATACCCTCTTGGTTGTAATTTAGAATTTAGCAGAAATAAAATTTTTTCATCGCAGGCAATTTTAAAATTTACCTTCTCGCCTACCAAAACTGGGACAACTAATTGAAGTATTGAAATTGCAAACTGAGGATCACAGGAAATATGGATTTTAAACCCCTGAATCAAAGGCAAAACCGAAAAATCGGGTTCACTATTAAAAAATTGAGCATGCAACCAAATTTCATTTCTTGATAATCTCCAGGAATCCTTTGGGAGTAAATCCAATAATTCATCCTTGTACGCATTGTTAATGGGATATTCAGAAAATGTCTCGTAGAACTCAGAATGCACAAAACTAAATAAGTTCTGCGCCATAAAATCCTCTGGGCGATTCATATCAAAAAACTTGATTACCTAAACAGTTTTTAAGGAAAGACGCAACTATTAAGTTCATAAACTAAAGGTTGCGTCCATCCCCAAAATTTTAGTTCGCGGTGTTTGCTCTAAGTGTTCCTTCGATGTGGCAGCCACCAGTGCTAGCCGAGCTACATGTGTTACTTTGAGTACTCCTCAAGAGAAAATTTTCTCCTGCAGAGAAGTCATCAATCTTCTGCAATTGCAAAATTCTGTTAACTGTCATAGTAAGTTGATCCAATTGGGCCTTCTCCTCTGCTGTTAAACACGAATCCTTTTGATTTTCTGCCATATTAATGAAAATTTTAAGGTGGAAATAAAATTATATATGGAATGAAAATTGGAAAATAAATTATCCTTAAACTTTAGGTTAATTTATTTTAATTTAAATAATAATAAACAATAATTGCGGTTAATTTATTTAATTTTTTCTATAAATCCAAAGTTTCCTTCAATTTTTATTTAAAATATTAATTAGGATCATGCGCCTTAAAACCTGATCCAAAAATATTAAAAATAGTCCCTTAGTGGCCAGTTTTCGGTTGCTAAGATTCAGTTGTCAGTCTATAAACTACTGATTCAGTTCATTAAAGTTGCCATAATGCCTTCTCCGTTTCTCTAACCGATCGTGTTATTCATTTTGAAATTAAGTTCGTGAGATTTAATATGATAAGACCAGATAGTTTTGAATTTTCCTATATGGGCCATACGAAAAAATGGCTCATAATTTCCCGTGATTTAATTGGAGAATTGACCTGGTTCCCTTAAATTCTTCCCCTTAATATTGAGCAGGCCGTCTCCCAAATCCTGCCTTGCCTCGGTGGCAATTATTTGCAATTCCCGGACTATTTCAGGATAAGTGGTTTGTACATCATACCGTTCGCCAGGGTCTCTTCGTAGATCATAGAGTGTCAAACCAATTTCTTCTTGGTTGACTTCACCACTGGAGCCACCTGTTCCAGGCTCATGCCCTACATAAGTTCGGTGTTTGTGAGGGAAAACCAGCTTCCAGTTTTCCCTCCTTACGGCTTCCAAGGCATTTCCCTGGCCGTAATAATAGAATGTCTCCCTAGGACTGGCACCGGGTTCAGCATGCATTAGGGGCAGTATACTCACACCATCTATCTTTTTTTCGGGAAGATCCAGACCCAAAATCTCTGCAAAAGTTGGAAATAAATCGATAGTGGAAGACAATTCATTGGAAATGGAACCAGGCAGAATTTGTGCCGGCCATTTCATGATACAAGGAACTCTTTGGCCCCCTTCAAAACTGGTTGCCTTACCTTCTCTTAAGCCGCCAGTTGAACCTGCATGGTCGCCAAAGTTGAGCCAGGGACCATTATCCGAGGTGAAAATGACCAGGGTATTTTCCGACAGGCCATTTTCATCCAGGGCATCAAGGATTTGGCCGACTGACCAATCAATTTCCATCATCACATCACCATACAGCCCTTGCTTGCTTTTACCCTTAAATTTTTCAGATACAGCCAAAGGTACATGGGGCATCGAATGGGGCACCACCAATAGGAATGGATCATCTTTTTTTCTATTGATAAAATCAACTGCCCTTTCAGTATATAGGGTGGTAAGCTCCGCCTGGTCTTCCAAATCCTCCAGGTGCTTATAAATGGTATCTCCTGACATAAGAGGCAACTCCGGAAAACTTGCCTTTCGGGCGTGAGTTTCAGGTGTGGCCAACTCCATATCATAGGTCCACTTCCACATATCATTGGAATAAGGCACCCCTACATATTCATCAAAGCCCTGCTGCAAAGGTAAAAAGGGTTTTAAATGACCAAGATGCCACTTACCATACAGAGCTGTTGCATAATTTCCAGCCCTTTTCACCAATTCGGC
>JBBDSB010000312.1:0-9255 GCA_040905205.1 Cyclobacteriaceae bacterium | reverse complement strand
GCCTCCAAATCTTAATATCCATCATTCTGTTGAAGTTCAGGATTCAGGTCTATTTCCCTTTGGGGAATAGGGTAGAGAATCATGTGATCTTGGATATTTTCGGCTATTTCCGTTTTATTGCTTTCCGCCACTGAAGATTCATACGCCGCGTGATTCTTCATTCTTTGGATAAACCTTCCCGTGCGGACCAGGTCAAACCACCGGTGACCTTCCATGGCCAACTCCAACCTTCTTTCCTGCCAAACTGCTGTTCGGAAATCTACCTGCGATAAGCTGGCATAATTATGATCAGAGGAATTAAAAGCGCGTTCCCTGACCCTGTTTAGGTGGGTTAGCGCTTGTTGGCCCTGCCCTGTTTCGTTCAAGGCCTCAGCATACATGAGCAAAGCATCGGCATATCGGACCACATGCATATTGGCATCGCTGTTATTGGCCACCCTTTCTCCGTCCTCCCAGTATTTTGTAAATATAGGTATGGTAGCGGTATGGACCGAACCATCTATTAAACTAACAAAATCAGTAGTAAAGGTTCCGGATTTTCTTTCATCCTCATCTGCAAAACCATCATACAAATCACGTGTCGGAATATCCGCTTCATTGGAATTGGTAAGCCCCAACACTTCAAACCCTCCTGGAAGGGAGTATTTTGGACCCTGTAGGACCATGGCCGAATTCCCATTTCCCGGAGGGTCCATATATTCTATGGAAAAAACCATTTCCATACCATTTTCTGTTGATGCTTCCCAGTTATCATCGTAATCCTCGTGTAATCCATACCCATAATCCCCTTCATTTTCAATCACTTCTGCCAACTTATCTGCGGCTTTTTGATAATCATGCATGGTTAGATAAACTTTTCCAAGAAGAATTTTTGCCGCTCCCCTGCTGGCCCTTCCTATATCATTTTCACTGTAGGAAGTGGGCAGGACACCTTCTGCAGCTGTGAAATCCTGTATGATTTGCTCATATACTTGGGCAGTAGGGGTTCTGCCGACCATGGCATCTTCCACACTTTCCACCATTAAGACCAGTGGAACATCCCCGTAAAACCTTACCAAATTGAAATAAAACAAGCCCCGTAAAAATTTGGCTTCTCCTATCAAACGGTTTTTTATGGTTTCATCCATGGTAATCCCGGGAATATTCTGGATGGCCGTATTGGCCCTTGAAATTCCTGAATAATTTCTTTGCCACATTTCTCTGACAAACTGGTTTTCGGAGGTATGACGTAAATATTCCAGATTTTGAAGAAACTGGTTGGGCATTCCCAAACCATTTTTTTCATTATCAGCGGGCAGTTCATTCAAAATATACATGTGTCGGGTATATATACTGTACAATTGCTGGTACACTGCCGTTACGGCTGCCTCTGCATCACTTTGGCTGCTGTAGAAATTACCTATAACAAATCGGTCTTCAGGCTCTTCTTTCAGAAATTCTTCCATACATGAGGTGAAGAAGATGGCTCCTATAAATAATAAATATTTCGTTTTCATGTTTTTTTTATTGAATGTTCATTTTCACCCCTACCATAATTGTCCTTGACTGAGGATAACCCCCGAAATCTTCTCCCAATTCAAGATTAGTGGCCCCCCTATAACTTACCTCAGGATCATAGCCAGAGTATTCGGTAAAGGTGAGCAGGTTTTGTGCTGTTACATACAGTTTTAGACTCCCTATCATTTGGGAATTCAGTTTGGGAAATGTGTAGCCCAATGTCAGGGTTTTTACCTTCAAATAAGATCCGTCCTCCATGTAAGCATCACTGAATACCGCAGATCTGTTGGTAGTGGCCTTCGGATAGATCTGACTGGGATTTTCAGGTGTCCAACGGTTAACCATATCTTGATATACATTTTGTCCACCCGAAGGCAATTCGAGCTCCATGGCATTATAATTAAAGATATCATTTCCATAGGAATACTGCATGAACAGATTCAACTCAATCCCTTTATAAAACAAGGAATTTGCAAATCCACCAAAAAAATCAGGGTTTGGGTCTCCGATCACTGTTCTATCATAAGTGGCGTTGACGGTTCCATCGGGCACCCCGTTGGGTCCTCCAAGGTCTTTATATCTTCTGCCCCCTACCCAATTGGTAGGACTGGAAGGACCAGCCTCCAATTCTGCGGGATTTTGAAATATGCCATCAAAAACATATCCGTAAAACAGACCTATCGGTTCACCAACTATTAAACGGTGAATGGAGCCGGTTTTTAGATGGCCGTCTCCCTGCCCAACATCCTTGTAATCTTCCCCTCCCAACTCAATGACCTTATTTCTGTTGCGGGATATATTAAATGTAGAAGTCCAACTAAAATCACTCTTTGAAATAATATCAGCTTCAACCATTAATTCTACCCCTTTGTTTTCAATACTTCCGATATTTTGTAGGGCTGAACCAAATCCAGAAACAAAGGGAGCCGCCACATCATATATCAAATCAGTGGTTTCTTTGTAATAATAATCCGTCGTAACCCTAAGTCGCTCATCCCAAAAACCAAAATCCAAGCCCACATCATACTGGGCCGTTTTTTCCCACCTCAGATCGGGATTCGGGATTTTATTTGGGAAAAATCCGGTGGCCAGGGATCTGCCCAAGGTATAGGTGTTGTTGGTAAGTGTAGGGAGCGAACTGTATAACCCAATTTCCTGATTTCCGGTAAGACCATAACTTAGCCTCATTTTGAGGTTGGAAAAGAGGTTCATATCCTGGACAAAACTTTCCTCTATTAATCTCCAGGCTACTGCTCCGGATGGAAAGAATGCATACTTGTAATTGTCTCCAAAGCGGGAGGATCCATCCATGCGGGAATTAAAAGAAAAAAGATACTTTTCGTTGATGTTATAATTGACCCTGCCCAAATAGGACACCAGGTTCCATTCCGTTCTGGAGGAAGAAGGTTGATTATATACAGCACCTGCACCCAAAGCGTTTTCGCCCAATACATTGTTCACATAGTCCTGGGAAGAGGCCGTGAATCCTTCATTGATGTTTTGTTGAAAGGTAATTCCCCCCAATAGGGAAATGGATTGCTCCGGATTAATCTGTTTAAACCAGCTAAGCGTATTTTCATTTAGCCAATTGGTGGTATAACCGCCGTTGATCGAAGCACTTGCCACACCTCCCGACTCAAAAATATTGGAAGGGACAAAAGTATCGAATTTGGTATTTACAAGGTCGGTGCCGAAAGAAACTTTGGCAGTAAGATCGGGCAAAAACTCCCATTCCGCAAAGATATTTCCCAAAAGACGCAGCATCGCATTTTCCCTTACCTGCTCATCGGCAGTAGCCACAGGATTGGCAGATATGATACCAGGGCTATTAACCGGTGTGTATTCACCTAACTCTTCATTTCTAAAAACAGGCAAAACAGGGTTAAACTTTAATGCGGCAGAAACCACTCCCTGTTGCCCTCCGGCATCTGTACGGACTGCATTGGCGTTGGTTTGGCTTATATTCAAGCTGGTGCCTATTTTAAAATTATTAAGAATATTTCTGGATACGTTAATTCTTCCCGAGTACCTTTTAAAATCGGAGTTTCGGATGACACCCTGTTGATCGAAGTAATTCCCTGATATGGAATAATTCGTTTTATTGTCTCCACCTGAAAAAGAAAGCTGATAGTTCTGTATGGGCGCTACTCGAAAAATTTCATCCTGCCAATTGGTACCCTTTGGATTGGCCTGTAATTCACTCATTTTTTCATTACCGTATACCGCAGCTAAGCCATCATTGGTATAAGCTTCATTCACCAATTCCGCATATTGCAACGCATCCATTACCTCGATTTGCCGTACGGTACTTTGGCTACCATAATAGGCATCAAAGGTGATTTGATCCCTGCCTTCTTTGCCACTTTTGGTGGTGATCAAAACCACACCATTGGCTGCCCTGGCACCATATATAGCCGTAGCAGATGCATCTTTTAAAATTTCTATGGATTCAATATCCGCAGGGTTAATCGTAGACAATCCACTCATCCTTGCATTTCCCCCGGTATTTCCATAACCTGATCCATTGTAAACGGGAAAGCCATCTATTACGTACAATGGCTCATTCCCTCCTTGCAAGGAGCTTGATCCACGAATACGTATAGAAGCGACTGCCCCGGGCATACCCGAAGTTTGAGTGACCATCACCCCTGCCGCTCTACCAACCAATCCCTGGTCAATGGAGGTTATCGGGGTTAGCTGAATTTCATCGGCATTTATGGAAGAAACGGAGCCCGTCAAATTGCTTTTCTTCACACTTCCATACCCCACTACCACTACTTCATCGAGCGATGAAATATCTTCTGATAACTGCACATCCAACACACTTTGGCCCAAAACCTCGATGCTTTTGGTCTGAAAACCGATAAAGGAAAACACCAAGGTGGCCCCCTCAGGGACTGTGATTGAATACTTCCCCTCCAGATCAGTGGCTGTTCCTACTGCGGTGCCTGGAACAGAAACAGTTACTCCGGGAATGGGGAGGCCTGCCTCATCTGTCACTGTTCCCCTAATTGTAACGTCATTTGGATCTAAAGTGTAACTTTTCCGGTCCAAATCATTAAGATTGACATCCAAACCCCAGGATGGGGCAGGAACTGCTGCCAATACCAGTTGAATAATAACAATTTGCATGACCACGCCATTCAGGAAATGCCTGGCCAACCTGTAAATTGTCTTAGGTAAATTTACTTTCATATTATTTTGGGTTTATTGAGAATTTATTTTAAATGGTATTTTTTATGTTGTCCTATCTCTATAATTTTTTTATGTTTTTACGGTTATTCACTCCTTTTGTAATCAATAACAATGGAAATTTGAATCGATGCCAATTTGTAAACAGGGTCGATTGCCCATCCTTACATTTACCCTTGAAAGTTTTTTTTCGCAACATATATTGGATGCCCTCTAATATTATTGGATAGTATTTTAATAAAAAGGTGTTTTATCAAAGAACCTTTTAATTAACTATTTAATAACCATAAATACTAAGGGTTTGGCAAAAAAAGCTGTTGATTCCTCAAAAATTCCTTTTGCTTATTACGATTGGCCTTTCCCGGTTCATATTTGGGCAATCCCTCCCAAACAGGCCCTTCTTCTTTCACATCTTCCATCAGCAGGAATAATTCCTTTTTCATGTGCTCCAATTTTTCCGGTTCAGTGCCAGCCAAATTCCTTTGCTGGCCGACATCATCTTCCAAATTATACAGTTCAAAAAATTCCGGCTGAATATTTTTAATAAAGTTCATGTCCGCATCCGAGATCCAATGGGTCCTGGGAACTTTATCATCTGCACGTGCCACCAACATGTAATCCCCCATCCTCATGGCAATCTCGGGGGAACTCCGGTAAAAAAACCAAAGCATCGGCTTTTCTCTTATTACAGATCCTCCCTGCAATAGGGGCAGTAAGTTTATCCCATCATACTTTCGGCCAGCAGGAATCTCCACTCCACACAATTCACTTATGGTTGGTAGCAAATCCTGAAACCATATGGGTGTATCAATTTCTCTGTTGCCGGGAAAAACACCTGGATAGGAAAAAAAACCAGGAACCTTGATACCGCCATCGTACACTTCCCCTTTTAATCCCCGGAGTTCCCCCTGGGAGCCCATGCGGTAAGGTCCATTGTCGGATGCGAAAAAAACCATGGTATTGTTTTCCAGTCCCCTTGATTTTAAAGCATTAAGCACACGCCCCGCTGCCAAATCCATATTTTCAATGTTCGCAAAATATTCGGCTGATTGTTCATCATAAGCTGAATATTTGGCTACTAACTTATCTGGTGAGGCTATTTTTGTATGGGGCTCATGGAAAGCCACATAAAGGAAGAAGGGTTGATCTTCTTCATATGTATGCTCAAACCAAAGATCCACCTCATCTGCCACCAATTGACAGGCATAACCCTTCTGTTCTCCTAAGGGGGACCCGCTTCTAACAAAGTTGACCGGGTTCAAGTGGGAAGGCTCGGCATTGTTTTCAGTCCCTAACGAATAATCAAAGCCCTGCTGATGGGGTTGGGGCTGGTTTAGTCCCGGGTCCTGAGGCAGGGCCCCCAAATGCCATTTGCCAATATGTGCCGTCTGATAACCCGCAGGTTTAAGCAGTTCCGCTATCGTTAGTTCATCGTCGGGAAGATGCATGACAGAACCAGGGGGCCTGTAACTGTACATACCTGCCCGGGCAGGAATTCTTCCTGTCAAAATACCAACTCTTGAGGGTGAACAGTTCGGGGCACCCGCATAACAATTGGTGAATTTTACTCCCTCCGATGCCAATGCATCCAGGTTTGGTGTATTGGCTATCCCCCCATATCCACTCAGATCGGCATAGCCCATGTCATCCGCCAGTATGATCACCACATTGGGCTGTGAAGGATTTTCCGGTTGCTCTATTACTCCCACAGATCCTTTATTCACCCCCCGATTTTCAGCAAGCATATTCTGGCCGATTGCTAGATATGACAGTCCTAAAAGGAGAAAAAGTAATCCAAAGGCAGGTTTTGATATTTTCTTGGTTTTTTTCATTTTATTATTTTCAACTAATTTGATTTTTTCCAGGATTTTAAGTTCCAATTTAGCCTGGAATGGACCTAATTACGGTCCGCTTATTGAAAAGTAGGATGTTTGTTCAATTCTTTTACCAGCATTTGTTTTACGGACTTTTCCTGGGGTTTTAAGGCATCCGCATCCAAGTCTGACTTTTCCAACTTGTCCTTGGCAACATGATAAAATCTTCCGTCAGCATACAATTTATATTCTGTGGTGCGGGCAAATTGGCCCCTGAAACGGTTTGTGTTATTATTCCATCTGGGATCATAGTGGACAAAAACTGATTTTCTGGGAAGATGTTTTTCTCCCGCAATCAAGGGGTAAAAGCTTTTTCCATCCACAGCTACTTTCTTGCCTATTATCTCGGCAATTGTAGGAAAGAAATCGTTAAATGCTATCAAACCACTGTATTCATCAAAACCAAATCGATAGGGTCTCGAAGAATCATTCCAATCATTGATGGTATCCTTATAAGCAAGGCCATTTAATTGCCATTTCCCGGCTATACAGGTGACATAGCCCGCTTCTTTCGCCAGGTTTCCGAAGGTGTATTCATCATTCCCTAGATGGCCGAACCTATTATAATTACGGTAATTAAATAAACCAGTCATTATTTTTACCCGTGATGGAGTACAAAGTGGTTGAGAAATACATTGGGTGAAACGAATACCTTCCTTGGCCAAAGAGTCGAGGAATGGGGTATTGTAAGATAAAGATCCATAACTGCTAAGGCCTTCATAACCCATATCATCAGCCATTATTAAAATGATATTGGGTTTCCCTGGATCCGAACCGGATTTACAGGAGATGAAAATACTGGTGATCAAGAAAAAAAGAAAATTTCGGAAAGGGTTCATCAACATTTTTTCTTGTATTGGTCATTGTTCCGATGCCATAGCGACCCATTTGTTGGGTATACTGGGGGGGGGTTATGAAGAGTCGTTTAACCGGACTTCCATGTAATTGAAAAACTGGCACTTGTTTGGATGCATTGGGTTTAAATAAATGTTTTTAAAGATATAACTTATAAGCAAAAAATCAAAAACATAACATAAATTGGATTAGCCAATCGTAAAACCAGAATTTAGGACTGTCTTGATGCCAGTTACCAAAATTTTTCTGATAACATGGGGTCGAAAAATACAACTGTTTCCTGGGAGTACTAACCTTAAGCAAGAACAAGGGTAAAACTTCTTTGAATTAATGCAAGTCCCTGGATAGTGGATTAGGATTCAACAGCTTTAACCAGGGAGTCTTGTAATTTAGTGAATCAAAGAAAAAGGAAAGGACTTGTAGATTTTATTAATTCGGTAAGATAATATATGCCCCCAATCACTATGGAAATTTGGCCATTGCCAAAAATGCACTAAAAATACCCCGATCGGGGTATTTTTTTGGCTTCATTGTTTTCTAAATTTGAAACAGCCATTTGTGTTTAATGAGGATTTAATCGGGATTATTCTTTTTCCGGGTTTTCTTTTGGATTTCCTCCAGCCTTTGGAGGAATTCCTCTCTGGTAAGGGATTTGGCATGTTTCAGCCTTCTGGCCAGTTCAGCTTCGGGGTCTTTGGCGAAGGGGTTTTGGGGAGGAATGGGATTCATAAAAGATAATTTACTGAAATAATGAGGGCTATGTCGCCTATGGCAAAAACTTTAGGCTGTTTACCTTTTCGAGGTTACAGTTTGACAGTTATCGGGTTGTTCCCGGCTCGGACAGGCTAGTGCATGAGGGGGATAGGGCGAGTTTTGTGATCAGCTTTTTGGTGGACCGGGCGGCCGAGGA
The DNA here is from genome assembly GCA_040905205.1 of Cyclobacteriaceae bacterium. Classification (GTDB taxonomy): domain Bacteria; phylum Bacteroidota; class Bacteroidia; order Cytophagales; family Cyclobacteriaceae; genus Cyclobacterium. Next base: position 927 of record JBBDSB010000312.1, on the reverse strand, counting down.
GTTTGTCAGGGGGTTGGTTGTGTGGGGGTTAAAGAATAACAGGAATTAAACCTTAATAAAAAAATGGCACTTAATAAATTTACAATTTTTAACTTAACTGATCAGAATCATAAATTTAAAAAGTGTTACTTCGCTTTGTATTTGTTAAATATTGCAGGATTTTTTTTTCTAAGTTCTTCCAATTGGGCTAATAATTCAGGCATCACTTTCTCCTCTATCTCTAAAGTCCGCTCGAGACTTAAATTGTCCGAGGGAAGGTCAGCATCATTGTATGGTAATTTTAAAATCTTCGTGGGTTTTTCTGGCATAGTCAATTTCTTTTATCCGAAAGAACAACGCCCAAATGTAATGAATTATTTCAACTTCCCTTTCGTATTCGGATATTTCATTTCGTGCAATCATTTTGTCAAACGTCTCGTTGGCAATCTGCCAACAGATCTCACAGGTTTTCTCAAAATTCTCAGACGCAACATCAATATTCCAACCGGATTTCGGCCTTTCGAGAATAAAAACATATTTTCTCGTTACCAGGTAGCATATATGCACGTCATTGGTACAAATTACAGATATATCGTTCAGCGAGAAAGAACAACCTCTTGGATGATTGTGTACCAATTTCGAGTTTTTCAGTTTATAAAGATGGGTATTGGGCATGGATACTATATTCTCTTCTCCAACATATTTCTCCATTCTTCCATTTTTACCAAAAACAAAAAGATATTCAATACCCACATATCGAATACTTTCGATTGTTCTTTTTATTCTTTCAGCCAATTGCTTACTATTTTCAAACTTTCTCATTTTCAATGGACGTTAAATCCCGGAGGCATATACCTCCGGGAACCTTAGAACACGGTGCAATTTATTGCGTTAAGCAACTTACAGAACTAAATTTCAATTCTACAATTCTTATGGAAAGCCTTCGAA
>JBBDSB010000311.1:0-1196 GCA_040905205.1 Cyclobacteriaceae bacterium | reverse complement strand
TTGGAATTCCGGGTTAATGAACGTATGCATGATCTCGAAGAAGCGCTAAAATCCCTGGAGGAAAACAACAAATCCCTGAGACAGATGGAAGCGGACCTGATCGGGGCATTGGAAAGAGAACGTGAATTGGGTGAGCTGAAATCCAGGTTTGTTACCATGGCTTCTCATGAATTCAGGACCCCATTAAGCACCATATTGTCGTCCGTGTTTCTCCTTGAAAACTTTAGCTATGAGCAACTGGAGCAATCAAAAAGTACCCACTTCAAGCGAATCAGAAGGTCGGTCAATAACATGACCACCATATTGAACGAATTCCTCTCTTTGAGTAAACTGGAAGAGGGGAGGGTCATGGCATCCTACTCAGATACCAATATTCCATTGTGCATCCAGGAGATCATGGAGGAAATGGAGTCTGTCAAAAAAGCTGACCAACAGATCCATTACTCCCACGAAGGTGCCATGGATACTTTTTACATAGACCGCCAGTTTTTGCGAAATATACTCATCAATCTGGTATCCAATGCCGTCAAATTTTCCGCTCCCTCTGATACGATCGAATTGATTTCCAAAACCGATGCCGAACAATTGGTCATTAAGGTAACAGATCATGGAATAGGTATTCCCCTCCAGGAACAGAAATATTTATTTAACCGTTTTTTTCGCGCCAAAAATGTAACCAACATCGAAGGAACCGGCTTAGGGTTGAATATAGTGAAAAAATATGTTGACCTGATGAAAGGAACGGTTAAGGTAGAAAGCCAACTGAATCACGGCACCACATTAATCGTTATAATTCCTACCCATCCGCAGTTTCATCCTACCGATTTTCAACAACAAGAAATATGAAAACTACCGTTTTGATTATTGAAGACAATCTCGAAATGTGTGAAAACATTTCGGGTATTCTACAATTGGGAAATTATGAAGTAATTGCCGCACATGGTGGTAAATCAGGCATAGAATTGGCACGTAAGTGTAAGCCAGAGTTGATTTTATGCGATATCATGATGCCCGAATTGGACGGATATGGCGTATTTCGCGATTTGAGCAAGCACCCCGACACCTCCGATATCCCATTTATATTTTTAACAGCCAAGGCGGAAAAATCAGATTTCAGGAAAGGTATGAGCATGGGGGCAGATGATTACATTGTCAAGCCATTTGAGGGGTTGGAACTATTAAAAACCGTAGAAATG
>JBBDSB010000310.1:0-1198 GCA_040905205.1 Cyclobacteriaceae bacterium | reverse complement strand
TTTCATAGTATTTTAATTATCCAATGCCCCATTCTCTACCCAACAGAAAATGGTTTCCTTTTCCGAGTCGCTCAGAGATATTCCTGAACCCTGGAATGGCATAAATCCACTTTGGGTAAAATTCCTAATTTGATTGGCATATTGAAGAATATTTTCTTTAACAGACAGGTTCACCCTTTGGGAACCTGACACATGACAACCGGAGACCGCACAGTTCTGGTTGATGATCGGAATAACATCATCGGATAGCGATGCAGATTGTTCTCCGCATCGCTCATCCTCCGGTAATAAATCTTCTTCATTCTCACTCGAACATGATAGGATTGAGAAAGAAAACATCAACCATAAACCTGTTAAAATAAAATTTTTAGTAGCCATCATTATTGTTGTTATCGGGGTTGGGATCATTATTATTGCTTGCTTCGCTGTTACTTCCTATATTTCCCTGTGCAATTAGGGTGGACATAGAGGTAGGGCTTAAATGAACGTTGGCATGACCATCAAAGCTCAACAATCCTTCATAATTGATGGCCGTACCATCGCCCATTTCGGTGACGGTGGTTACGCTGACCCCGGTGGCACCTGTTACATCATTTAATCCTATGGCAATACCCCCGCCCTCACTGGCAGCATTACGGTGAATATGAGCCGGATGGGAATTGCCTGCTTCTGTTCCTTCCAGTTCAATTTTGACTATCGTACTCGTTTCACTTTCTTTGGTGAAGGTGATGGTCCCATGGATCATGGTGTCCGATACTGAATTCATGTCATACTCTTTTTGAATAACCTGGGGGGTTTCTTCCTCCTTTTCACAGGCAGCTGTGAAAAGCCCTAATAACATAAACATTTTGACAGTTGATTTGATCGTTTTCATAATTCTGATTTTTAAAATTTCGAAATTTGTATTCATGGATAATATTTGATACCAAAGAAAATCCCTGTACTTTTTAAATCCAGGTTACCCTCTCCAATACCCACCAGCGGCAAGCGATAATAGGGCTCGGCCTGAACAGCAAACTTTTCGCTTACCTTTCGCACATAACCCAAACCAATATTCCATATTCCAAAAAAATGTTGGTTATTTCCATTGATTTCAACTTCTCTGGAATAAGAATTTCCGTTGTAATTTTCAAAATGCAGCACATATTTTTCTTTCATCATGAAATACGAAGACAAGCCTGAACTTACAAACCACTTG
>JBBDSB010000309.1:0-1199 GCA_040905205.1 Cyclobacteriaceae bacterium | reverse complement strand
TTTCTGGCCATGGATATCCGCAGGTCCTTACATTTTTTAGGAGAGATCACCGGGGAAATCACCACGGATGATTTATTGGCGAATATTTTTAGTAAGTTTTGTATCGGAAAGTAAGTACTTGTTTTTGATATCCCAATATTTGCTTTTAGTGCCTTTAAAGGCACTTTTTTTGTTTTTGGTTTCTTATAATTTCTGTTGTTTTCGTTGCCATTTCGTTGCCCTTTTACATATATTTGCACAACCTATTCTTGAAGGGGAGATTATGGCAACTTAATGTACACTTAGTGTACCAAAGGGAACAGAAAAAGCTATGAGCAGTAACATAAGAGTACAGCGGAAATGTCAGCACTGTGGAGGCATGTTTATAGCCAAAACCACCGTTACTAAATTCTGTGGTGAAACTTGCGCCAAAAGGGATTACAAGAAGCGGAAACGGGAAGCACAGGTACTGGATTCCAATTTACAGACTTCCAGTGAGTTACAGTTTCCGGTATTTGCAGCCCAATCTAAGGACTATTTAGATATTAAGGACTTATCCATCCTTGTGGGATTGAGCAGGAGAACGGCATACCGATTAATTAAAACCAAAAAGCTCCATGCTCTTAAAATTGGAAACAGGTACGTCATACGAAGAAAGGATTTAGATAACATGTTTGAGAAATGAGCATAGTACTTAGAGAACGACAGAAAAAACCGAACGGTAAAATAAGCCTATACCTAGATATAAGCCATAAAGGGAAAAGGTGGTATAAATACCTAAAGATGTACCTCCACCCTGTTCCGGAAAATGGCAAGCTTTCTTCTGAATTAAAGGAAGAAAATAAAAGGACTCTTGCTACAGCCAAATTAATTAGGTCAAAATTTGAAATAAAGCTACATTCAGTTGAATACGGATTAACAAATGAGACCAATACAAATGCTAGCTTTCTTTTATATTTTCAAGCTTTGGCTGATAAAAGGAAAAACAGCTTCGGTAACTATGGAAATTGGGATAGTACATTAAAGCATTTAAGAAAATATACCAAAGGGAATGATGTGTCCTTTGGAGAAATCAGCCCTAAATGGGTAGAAGGCTTCAAGGAATATTTGGACTATGATACCAAAAAGAAGGATGGCACATACCTTACTCAAAACTCCAAATTATCTTACTTTAGGAAGCTGAAAGCAGCTTTAGCTCAAGCAGTTAAAGATGAAATTAT
>JBBDSB010000308.1:5414-7096 GCA_040905205.1 Cyclobacteriaceae bacterium | reverse complement strand
TTTCTGTAAAAGTGGAGTAGCCGACCAATGGATCCATTTCAACTATTGACAAGATTCTTGGGGAACCCCACCGAGATGGTATGATTTTTATCACAATGGTGAGGAAACCTGGGAGGAGGGTACCTACATCGAAGATTTAATCGTTAGGGAAGCGATCGATATAATGGAAGAAGATTGCGATCAACCTTTCTTCTATGACAAGTCAAAAAATACCGGGAATACTGCCTCCATGGTTTTATTTTTTAACTTGCTCATTAAAGGTTTGCTAAATAGCATAAAACCTTTTTAATTAAGAGCTAATTGAATGACGGTCACTTTTGACAAAGTGAGATGTCTGCTGATTTTGTGGTGTTTCAGCTTAAGAACTATCGTTACAAGAATCTACTTGAAACAGAAAAATTGCCTGTCGTCCTTGTAAAAATAATGATAATCTTGTGAAAAAGAATAATAATAATCTATCGAGACGTGAATTACTAAAAAATGCAGCCTTAGTGGGATCCGGTGCGACATTAATGCCGTTTGGTTTTGCAAGGGCCAATCCCCGGCGTAAAAACAGTGAGGCGATTGATGCCGAGAACAGCAAGCCCGGCACACTGGAATGGCAACTGCAGTATACGGGATTTGAGTGGCCTGATTCCTTAAGAGCGTATCCGTTGAATCGTGGATTACGTTCATTAGCAATAGAAGGCTATGCTTCCAAGACAAGTGTTTATCCTGGTGAAAATATTGATTTCAAGGTAAGTACTGAACCTGCAGCGAAGTTTGTAATCGATATTTATCGGATGGGATACTATGGTGGAAAAGGGGGAAGGCACATGGTTAAACTTGGAGCATTTAAGGGTAAACCACAGCCGCTTCCTCGTATGACGATTGAACGACTACGGGAATGTGATTGGGAGACGGCCACGAGTTTTACTGTACCAACGGATTGGCCAAGTGGTATTTATTTGGCAAAATTATCGCGTGAGGAAGATTTTGGGAAACAAAGTTATATTACATTTGTCGTAAAGGAAAAACGAACATCAGATATTTTATGTCAGGTAAGTGATCTGACATGGCAGGCATATAATAAATGGCCAGGCAATAATTCCTTGTATGATGATGGAAGTCCATCTGTATGGTATGTAGGGCCAGGTGTAAGAGTGAGTTTTGATCGCCCGTATGCCAAGTATTGTCAAATTCTTGACGCCCCGCTCTCAGTGGGCTCGGGAGAATTTTTATTATGGGAACATCCCATGGTATTTTGGTTGGAGAAGCAGGGATATGATGTGACCTATTGTTCAAATTTGGATCTTCATCTGGATTCGGAAATATTAGATAGAAGCAAGGTATTTATTTCCATAGGACATGATGAGTATTGGTCGCGGAAGATGTTTAATGAAGCCATTAAAGCTCGTGATAATGGTATGAGTTTTGCTTTTTTATGTGGCAATTCTGTTTATACTGAAATTGAATTTTATGCCAGTTCGGTTACGGGGGCCCCATGTCGGTCATTTAGCCGGAAAAAAAGGTTTGACGATAGTCATGAATTAATGGGGGTTTCTTCCTATGGTGTTGGACATGGAGATTGGGTGGTAAAAAATTCAAAAAACTGGATCTATGAGGGAACAGGATTTGGGGAAAATGACAAGATTCCCGGTCTCATCGGCTGGGAATACCACGGGCCGCCGTTGGGGGATCAT
>JBBDSB010000308.1:0-5314 GCA_040905205.1 Cyclobacteriaceae bacterium | reverse complement strand
TGGGGGATCATACTGAGCCTGCAAATGGTTTTTCCTATTGGGTCAGTAAGCCGGGTGGACATACTACTGGATTTTATAATAAGGAGGTAATTGAAAATGGAAAAGTTCGAGTTGAAGAGGGTTATACAACTGATTTTTGGACAAAAAAAGGGATAGAATTTATTGAGAAAAATAAGGATAAGGATCAACCATTTTTTTTAGCTCTAACGTATAATGGCCCCTATGGACTTAGTGATCTTATGTTGCGACCTGCAAAAAATCGTTGGGCTAAATATTATGAAAATATGCATTTTCAAAGTTTTGTTGCTGATAAAATGCATCCGTGGCAAAGGTCTTGGAAACAGTTTCACAATAGACAAAGTGCCATGGAGCGATATGCCTCAGAAGTCAGTGGTGTAGACGATGGGGTAGGCGAGATATTGACTACACTCAAACGATATGGGCTTGACTCCAATACCCTTGTCATTTTTACTGGTGATCAAGGTTGGATGGGGGGTCAAAATGGTATATGGGGAATGGGTGACCATACTCGGCCAATCGGTGCACATGATTTAATGATGAAAATACCATTAATTTTTCATCATCCCGGAAATATCCCATCAGGACGAGAAAGTGATATCATTGTAAGCAATTATGACTTTATGCCGACATTATTAAACTATCTTGGAATTAGTTGGGAAAATAATAATGATCTCGAGTCACCAGGTCGTGATTTTTCCCCCCTATTAAAGGGAAAGAAGAATTTCTCCTGGGTGAATGAAATGTTTTATGAAATGGAGAATACGCGTGCTATTCGTACAGATAAATGGAAATATGTAGCTCGATATCCAGAGGGTCCTTACGAGTTATATAATGTGAAAATTGATCCTCAAGAACGTTTTAATATGTATGGTCAATCTAATAGTCAGAAAAAAACTGCTGAACTTTCTGCACGCCTTGAAGCTTTTTTCTCAGAATATGCCGATCCTCAATATGATATTTGGAATGGAGGGGAATCAAAGGTTCACCGCATCACTTCAGATTCTTCAAACTATACAAAAAACTATTTTTATTGAATAATATCTAATACTATGTTATTTAACTTTCAATCTATAACATCTTTATACTTGTATTTAAAGACCAGTAATAAATTTCTTTTATTAATATTCGTTATTGGCATATTTATTTTTACAGTTTGTACTTCACCATACAGCGATTCAAACATATCGAGCAATGGTGGAGAAATTCAGGTACCAGATAATTACAGAGTAGAGCTGGTAGCAGGTCCGGATTTAGTAGATTACCCCATGTTTGCAACATTGGATCAGACTGGTCGTTTATTTGTTTTTGAGTCTACCGGTAATGTTTATGAGGATTCTCAAGAGGCTATTGAGAATCCACAATATCATATCAAGCTATTAGAAGATAAGGACAGGGATGGAGTATACGATAAAAGTACTATTTTTGCGGATAAAGTGGGCTTCCCGCAAGGTGGTGTTTTTTATAAAGGTAGCCTGTATGCTTCTTCTGCACCAGATCTGCTCAAATTCACGGATACCAATGGGGATGGAGTAGCTGACAAACGAGAAGTAATTCTTTCGGGCTGGACCCTTAACATCAATGCAAATAGTCTGATCGGGCCGTTTATGGGACCAGACGGCTGGCTATATTTGACCAGTGCAATCAGAGGTTTTGATATAACTACCAAGGAAAGAGAACAGATCAAAGGTGAGACCTCAAGAATTTGGCGTGTACGACCGGATGGATCTGATTTGGAGTGGATTTCTGCAGGAGGAATGAATAATCCGGTGGAATTGACTTTCACAGAAGCAGGTGAACCGATTGGAACAGAGACTTATTTTACAAATCCGAAAGCTGGACAACGTGATGCTCTGGTCTATTGGATAAAAGGTGGAATCTATCCCAAGCCAAATACTAATATCAAGCGCGATAGTCTTGTCCGTACAGGGAATTTGATGCCGGTAGTATCGAAATATTCACGGGTATCACCCTCGGGCATTACTCGCTATCGAAATACAGTATTGGGTGATGAGTTTAAGGATAACTTATTTAGTGCTCAATTTAATACTCACCGCGTACTTCGACACAAATTGTTCAGGGATAGTGCCTCATTTCGTACGGAAGATGAGGTTTTTTTCTGGTCAGAGAATGAGGATTTTCATCCAACCGATGTATTAGAGGATGCAGATGGCAGCTTACTGATATTGGATACAGGGGGATGGTTTATTAAAGGATGCCCGCTTTCTCAGGTATCCAAACCCGAACTTAAAGGTGCTATTTATCGTGTGCGTAAAAAAAATGCAGATAAGTTAGAGGATCCTTACGGTAATCAAATTCAATGGAATTCTTTGTCACCCGAAAAGGCTGTGGAGTACCTGAATGATCAGCGGCCTTTTGTAAGCGATCGTGCTGGACAATTACTGGTGGATCAAGGGACTCATGCTATTCTTTTGCTGTCGGATTTGCTTCAAACTTCGGGTTCTGTGGATGCCCGTACGAAGGCAGTTTTTACTCTTTATCGCATCGGTACAGATGAGGCCCGTGAAGCCGTACGCATGGCTTTGGACGATGTTGACCCACAAGTACAGGTGGCGGCGGCGCGGTCGATTGGGCTGTCGAAGGATGATCAGGCCGTAAATAAGTTAGTTAAAAGCCTGCGAAATGGGGAACCTGCCGTAAGAAGGCAAGTTGCTACGGCTCTTGGTCAAATTGGGGACAATCGGTCCGTTCCGGCTTTGCTTGAAGCCGCTAAAATTTCCGAAAATCGTTTCATCAATCATGCGATAATATTTGCATTGATTTCTATCAATAGCCCGGAATTGTTAGAACAGGGATTAACACATAATTCTCCTGATGTGCAATCAGTGGCGATGATTGCCTTGGATCAGATACCCTCTTATTCGTTACAAGCTGATCAAATCATGAATTTTCTTCCCAGTACGGACAAATCATTACAGCGCACAGTGCTTTGGTTGGCATCCCGCCACCCCGAATGGTCAGAAAGCATGATGTCTTTTTTGAAGACTCGCTTTCGGGATACTTCTTTTACTGGCGAAGAAAGGGACATTTTCGTCGATATATTGGTATCTTTTTGTGAAAATACCGGCATACAACGGTTCATAGCTGAACAAATGCAGGGAGCTTCTACGGAACGGAAACTGTTCCTGATGGATGTAATGGCTAAGTGCAATATCGAAGAATTCCCACACATGTGGGCGGAGAAGTTAGGGAACCAGCTCATCTCTACAGATGATTCTCAGGCAAAAGCCCGGGCAGTGGAATTAGTAATTTTGCGTAACATTTCTTCTCTGATTCCTCAACTTAATGCGGTGGTTAATAATAGTAAAAATGCAGCGAGATTAAGAATTGAAGCCCTTAGAGCTTTAACCGTCTTTCAATCTAAGTTGACAGATCAAGACTTCAATTTTTTGTATACTCAGTTGCAAGATGAAAATGAGTCTCACGTACGACAGCAAGCAGCAAATGTAATGGCTCAAGCTAAACTCACAGAAAATCAACTAATGCAAATTGCTAAGAACTATTTAAAGGAGATAGATGCCATTATGTTGCCCAGACTATTACCAGCTTTTAAAGGGGCATATAGCAAACAAATCGGCGAAAAATTGGCATCGACTCTAATGGATTCCCCAAGTTTGGTAAATTTTAGTGAAACATATATAAGGGAGGTCTTTGCTGAATATCCGGAAGATGTCAAACCGTTAGTCGATCAGATTATAACTAAATTGCGTGAAGTGAGAGCTGACCGCTTGGATCGTATCCAAACTATGGAAAATCAAATCCCAAATGGAGATATCGAACAAGGTCGAAAACTATTTTATGGGAAGGCTACTTGTTCAACTTGCCATATGCTGGGAGATGAAGGTGGAAGTTTTGGGCCAGATCTGACCTCTATACAACAAGATCGATCAGCTCATGATTTAATCGAGGCTATAGTTTACCCGGAGGTAAGTCTTGTTCGAGAATATGAAACCTACCGTGTTAAAACAAAAGATCAAGCTTATACAGGAATTATACAACGTCAAACACAGGATGCAGTAGTTCTCGGTATTTCTCCTCAAAGCTCTGTACGAATCCCACGGGACGAAATCGTGTCTACTGAGATTTTGGATGTTTCCATGATGCCACGGTTAGACCACCTACTTACAACACAGGAGATGGCAGATCTCATGGCCTATATTCTGGGACAGGATCAGAATCCCAAAACTGATGAAGCAATTTTACGTTAAAATTAAAGTATAAAATGAGCTATTAAAACATTACAAAACAATGAAACGACAAGATTTTTTAAAGAATAGTCTACTAGCCGGAGGAGCAATCCTTTTTAATCCTGCCTTTTCTACATCACATGAAACCAAGGAGAGAAATGAGTCATTTACTATGAAATTTTCTCCTGACTTCGGTTTATTTGATGAGGTGGCAGGAAAGGATCCGGTAGATCAGATCAAATGGGGCTATGATCAGGGCTTTAGGGCTTGGGAGAGTACAGGATTAAGAAGACGTTCGGTTACAGAACAGGAACGGATTAGCAAGACGATTCAACGATTGGGGATGGAATTTGGTCAGTTTGTAGGAACGATGTCGTTTGAAGAAGTGACATTTGCAGGCAGAAATGAAACAATAAGGGAACGGGTATTGAGTGAAGTGAAGGAATCGGTTGAGATCGCGAAGCGGATGAATACAAAATATATCCATAATGTTTTGGGACGGGCGGATCCAAATTTGCAATGGGATTTCCAGATGGCGAATGCAATCGAGTTGTTGAAGCAGATAGCGGATATCTATGAGCAACATGAGATGGTGATGGTGATGGAACCGATGAATCATAAAATTAACCATCCTGGAATGTTTCTGCATACCATCCCCCAGGCTTATGCAATGGCCAAAGCTGTAGACAGTCAATGTGTAAAGATTATATGCGATATATATCATGTTCAAATCCAGGAAGGTAATCTGATTCCAACAATAGATTATGCTTGGGATGAAATCGCCTACTTTCAGTTAGGGGACACTCCAGGTCGCAATGAGCCGGGAACGGGAGAGATTAATTATAAAAATCTTCTGCAGCATATCTACGATAAAGGTTATCGGGGATTTGCAGGACTGGAGCACGGCCTTAGTGGAAACGGACAACAAGGAGTCAGGGCTGTAGTTGAGGCATATAGAGAAGTGGATCCAAAGTAATTTCAGATAAATGAAGAATTTAAAAAGTTTTATGTTTTTGTGAACTCATTTTCTTGGATTGGATTCTGTTAAGTAAATGTATTTAGGTATAACGTTTTGATCGATTGATTTT
>JBBDSB010000307.1:0-39289 GCA_040905205.1 Cyclobacteriaceae bacterium | reverse complement strand
ATCCTTCTCTTGGGCAAATACCTTAGCCACTGTACAAAAAACCACTAAAATAAATACTAAAAAACGATAAAAATTCAATTCTCTCCTCACTTCCTTTTGCTCATAAACCAATTAAAATAAAAAATATCTAGATCCCTCCAGGTATTTTCGGTCTACCCTTAGGTGCCGGTTTGTTGGGCCTGGGCATATTCGGCCTGACCACAGGCGGCGTAGGTCTGGCGGCAGGAACGGTAATAGAGGGTCTTCCCCGACCAGGGGGTTTTCCTATTTCGGAAGGCATTTTGCTTCTTGCCTTATCAGAAATCTCCGATCCGGGATTGGCCTTTGATTTGTCAGAAGCGTCTTCAGACGTTTTTCCAAATCTTTTGTTTCCCAAACCTCTCCTCCTTGCTGCACTGCTGATACTTATACCTTTATGTGATTTGCTTGGTTTTGCTTTCTCCACAGTAGGAATTTCCTTTGCTTTATTTTCCCCAGACTGGCCATAAGCATAACCAAGCGAAAATAAAAGTAGGAATAAAAACATTAGCTTTTTCATATAAATTAAATTTTTATTTTTATTTTTTTGAAATTTACAGAATAATCAGCATAATTAAACATTGAATAGCGTAATATATTCCTAATTAAAGGTGAAGTAAATACATGAAAATGAAGTTTAAATGAAGAACTTCTTCATGTGGTATATTTCATTTGAGATTAAATATTTTTTTAAATAAAATTAGTCCTTACTTTAAATAAAAAAATTTCCTATCGTTATTATGTCTTCCCACCACTTCGTCAAAGAGCAACAAGAGCCGGCCCTTTTTATTTTGGAAACCACCGACACCGGATTTAAACAAGTAGCGGACCTGTTGGACTGGGTGCCTACCGTAATCGTTACCCAGGATACCGTAGGTAAAGTCATCAGCTGGGGAATCAAAGTGGACCTTGTTTTGGCTGACCCTACCTTTCAGTCGGACAACCAGGGACTGCTGGAAGAACAATATCCTGTTAAATTTTTGTCTTCTTCCCAGGAAAATTTTTTACCATCCGGTCTGAATTACCTGGTTTCAACCGGGCATCATGCTGCAAATATAATTCAATGGGACCACCAGAAAGCCGGTGAAATAGAGCCCTACCTGGGCAATCTGGACCTGGTTTTTTTTGATGGCCCCATCAGGTATTTTCCGGCTAAACACGGACAAATCAAAAAATGGTTTCCCAAAGGCCCTATACAACTTCATGGGAAAGAGGGTCTGTTTATAGAAATCCAAACAGCAGACCGTTCCGAGGTCATTGCACTGAAACATGCCACTTTTATTGAATTGGAAGAAGGGAGCGTACGGTTAAAAAGCAACCGTATATTTTGGGTTGGGGATTTTATTTAATTCTTATGGCCCATGGCCCAGAATTTTTTGACTTTCTTTCCATCTCTGGGATTTTCAATTATATCTTGGGTAATTTATTGGGTCAACATAAAGTAGAATGTAATTTTCTCCAATGAACTATAATTATGGACTGAGTAGCGGTGGACGTATTTTGGAACCACTTTGGCTTCAGGATATCTTTTGTGGTTTTGAATTGCCATTTCTTATTCCAAAGGAGAGGTCATAATTTTTGGGAACTTCTCCCCTCTCTTTCAAGGTCGAGTGGGCCGCAGGTGAGGGTAAAAATTTATGGCCTGAGTAGAAGTGCCTCCTATTCCTCAATGAAGTCTTCTGCCCCAAACTATCCGATCCTTCCCATTCAGGTCACGGTAAATCTTCACCTCCTCAAATTCGTTGTCTTCCATTAGGGACCTGGTTGCATTTCCAAAGGCCTCATTGATTTCCAGGTAAAGGTAGCCCCCTTTTTTTAGGTGCTTCTGTGATTTTTTCACAATCACCTTGTAAAATTTCAGGGGGTCTTCATCGCTAACAAAAAGGGCAAGGTGGGGCTCATGTTCCAACACATTTTTGTGCATGAAATCCTTCTCAGAGGCTCTTACATAGGGCGGATTACTTACAATGATATCCAAACCTGAAAGGGGCAAAGGATCCAATAGCACATCCGATTGAAAAAAAGTGATGGCTGCCTTTAATCGGGAAGCATTTTCTTTGGCCATAGACAGTGCTTCCCCACTCAAATCCATGGCCCCCACTTCAGCTTTTGGCATTTCCAGGGCCAAACTGATGGCAATGCAGCCGGAACCGGTACCAATATCCAACACTTTGAGCCTTCCTGAATGGTTGGCAAGAACAAGATGGACCAACTCCTCGGTTTCATTTCTGGGAATCAGAACACCTGGCCCCACAGTAAAATTCCGGCCATAAAAGGGAGTCTCACCCAAAATATATTGTATGGGTTTGCCCTTTAACAATTCCTTTAATGCTTTGGGAAGACTATCCGGAACAGTTTCAATGACGGCATTTTTCAGCAAGTCCCTTTTACTGATTTTTAGAAAATACGCCATTAACCAAAGGGTTTGGCTTTCTGCCTCCTGCATCGGGTAGACCTGCATCAGGGCATCCCGGTACTGCTTGTACATTTGTCTTAAAGCTATCCCCTTCATTTTTCAAAATTAGCAACTTTTTGTTCGTTATTGATAAAAAAATAAAACCAAAAGGTCCCTAGAAAATAACATAATAAATCCCACGGATCACTGGTATACGTCGCAGAAAACAGGGGCAAGAGTCCTTCAAAAATAAAACCAAAATAGGCCACACCTACTAATATTTGCATTTTGGTGAAGATAAAACCTGCTTTACCGGGTTGAATCCATCTGAAAACCTGTAAGGTGATGCCCAAAATTACCGGTATCGCCAACAGGTCATCCCAATAGCTGTGGATAAAGGGGATAAATAATCCATTAATTCGTTCCAGGTATTGATTGCACCAAAACAAGATGCCGGGAAGAATGAAAAAGGGGTTTTTGAAAACAGACATTAGCCAGGTAAAGCAGCAATCAGCCAAGCCAGAAAAGTGATAATGGAAATATAAATCATATAAAAGAAATTGCCTGCCTTTTTAACTCCTTTTTTAAATTCGCTGTCGCTGTCTTTAATATAAAAAATCCATTGTTCATCGCTGGCTTTTTTTTGGGCGGCTCTTTTTTCCTGATATTCAAGGTCCCTGCCACCCAGAGACTTTCCGCAATGGTCGCAAACATCATTTAAATTTTGGTTCCAATTGGACCATTTCCCACAATGGGGGCATTTTTTTTCTCCCATATCAGGCAAATATAATAAATTCCTTTAAAATACGGATCGCCCCCAAAGGGCCTTGATACTAGTTTTCCTTATCAGGGTCCGTTTACAGCCTGATATTTTCCTTATATTTGCGGCAAATCAGAAAAGAAATTCATGAAGCTTTTTCCCAATACTGTAAACGGGGTAGTCAAAGCCCTGGATGAAATTTTTAATGGCCACTCTTATGCCGATAAGGTGATAGAGCGGGTATTAAAATCCAATCCCAAATGGGGCGCCAGGGACCGTGCTTTCATTGCTGAAAGCGTCTACGAAATTGTCCGTTGGTGGCGCCTGGTCCAGACATTGAGTCCCTCGCAGGATTTTTATCATGTTTTTGGTACCTACTGGGTCATGAATAGCCGCACACTTCCGGATTGGGAAGAATTCAAAGGTATTGATGCCAGAAAAATAAAGTCCCAGTATGAAAGACTGACGGAAAGGGCGGTTTTACAATCCATTCCCGATTGGTTGGATCAAATGGGAGAAGGGCAACTGGATGAAAAATGGGAGAAAGAATTGGAAAGTCTCAACCAGGAAGCGGAGGTTGTCCTTCGCACCAATACCCTTAAAACCACCAGGGAAAATCTTCAGGAGAAATTGGAGGAACTGGGAATAGCCACCTACCTGCCAAAAGGGTATCCTGATGCCCTTGTACTTCGGGAAAGGAAAAATGTGTTCCGCACTCCCTTGTTTAAAGAAGGGCTTTTTGAAGTGCAGGACGCCTCTTCCCAATTGGTGGCAGCAGCCCTGGAGGTGCAGCCAGGAATGCGGGTGATTGATGCCTGTGCGGGAGCTGGTGGAAAGTCCCTTCATCTGGCGGCCATGATGGAAAATAAAGGCAGGGTTTTGTCCTTGGACACGGAAGCATGGAAATTACAAAACACCAAGTTAAGGGCCAGAAGGGCCGGGGTTTCAATTATTGAAACAAAGACCATCGAGGGCAATAAAACCATCAAGCGCCTGCAAAACTCGGCAGATCGCTTGTTGCTAGATGTTCCTTGTTCGGGCCTTGGGGTGCTCAGAAGAAACCCGGACACCAAATGGAAAACCAGCCCGGTGACCATCAAAAAAGTGATGGGGATCCAAAAAGATATCCTTAGTCAATATCCACAGATGCTAAAACCCGGGGGCATTCTGGTTTATGCTACCTGTAGCATTTTACCCTCAGAAAACACCCAACAGGTCAAAGCCTACCTGGAAACCCCGGCCGGTGCGGAATTTGAGCTACTGGAGGAAAACCAGGTTCTTTCTCATGAAAGTGGCTTTGATGGATTCTACATTGCCAAAATGAGAAAAAAAGAATCATGACACGCATGAGCTATTGGATAGGTTTCCTTCTGCTTATCCTGGCCTGTAACCCCAAGGCAGAAAGCCCATTCGTATTACAAAAAGTACTGGTAATCGGTAACAGTATTACCTACCATCCCCCGGAACCTCAGATTGGATGGAATGCGGCTTGGGGAATGGCTGCCAGTACACCGGAAAAGGACTTTTTCAGCCTGCTTCACTCGCAAATAAAAAATAGGCATGCGGATGTGGAAATGATCCGGGAAAATGTATTTCCATTTGAACGTCAATTTCAAGACTTTAGCTTTGTGCAATACCGGGCTTTAAGGGATTTTGATGCCGATTTATTGATCATTCGATTGGGAGAAAATGTGGATACCGACAAATTGGAAGGATGGAATTTTTCACGATCTCTTCAGCAATTCACCGACTCCCTGCTTCAAAAACCGGATGCCCAGGTATTGATCACGACCACTTTTTGGGAAAACGAAAAGATAAATGAGCAGTTGAGGCATGCCGCCGGGGAAAGGGGATGGCCTACGGTTGCCCTTGACCATTTGGGCAGAGAGGACCGGTACATGGCGTTGGGGGAATATGATAACCAAAGCGTGGCCAGACATCCCAATGACCTGGGCATGGCCACCATAGCGGAGTTGATATTCCAGGCGATTTCAGCCATGTATAATTTACCCCAAGGTGCCAAATAATATACCTGAAACCCTTAGATTCAGAATAAAAATATTATATTTTTTTACAAGAAATGGATTTGCATGTCAAAAACATTGTACCTTTGACGGGCAAATACGGTTACCTAACGCATTTGCCATGAATCCAAACACAGATAAATTTCTCTTTGAAGCACTCACCTATGATGATGTGCTTTTGGTACCAGGATATTCTGAGGTCTTACCTCGGGAAACCAACACCTCCTGTCTCCTTACCAAAAATATCAGGCTACAAATCCCCCTGGTTTCAGCAGCCATGGACACTGTAACAGAGGCTGAACTTGCCATTTCCATGGCCTTGGAAGGGGGATTGGGATTCATACATAAAAATATGAGCATTGAGATGCAGGCTGCTCAGGTCCGAAAGGTAAAAAGGTCCCAGAGCGGAATGATCTTGGATCCCATCATCCTGGATATTGAATCAAAGGTAAGGGATGCCGAATCCATCATGCGTGAATTCAACATTGGCGGTATTCCGGTAGTGGATGATAACCGGTATCTGAAAGGTATTATTACCAACCGGGATCTGAGATTTATTAAAGACATGAACCGTGATATTAAGGAGATCATGACCAAGGATAACCTGATCACTGCCAAAGCTGGTATCAGTTTGGAGCAAGCCGAGGAAATCCTTCAGGAATTTAAAATCGAAAAGCTTCCCATTGTAGATGAAGACTATAAGCTCACCGGTTTGATCACCTATAAGGACATCCTGAAAAGAAGGGATAAACCCCATGCCTGTAAAGACGAATTTGGCCGACTGCGTGTAGGAGCAGCGGTGGGGGTAACCCACGACATCGTAGACAGGATAGAGGCCTTGAAAGCGGCTGGGGTGGATGTGGTTTCCATAGATACAGCCCATGGCCACTCCAAAGGGGTCATTGAAGCCTGTAAAAAAATAAAACTGAAATTTCCCGACCTGGAATTGATCGTGGGAAATATCGCGACCGCCGAGGCAGCCATTGCCCTGGCCAATGCCGGCGCTGATGCCGTGAAGGTGGGAGTTGGTCCAGGAAGCATTTGCACCACCCGGGTCATTGCGGGAGTGGGTATGCCCCAACTTTCTGCTGTGATGGAATGTGCCAAAGCACTTAAAGAGAAAAATGTGCCCATCATTGCCGATGGAGGTGTCCGTTATTCCGGTGATGTGGTAAAAGCATTGGCAGCAGGGGCCAGTTCAGTCATGATAGGTTCCATATTGGCCGGAACTGAAGAGGCACCAGGGGAAATCATCATTTTTGAAGGAAGAAAATTTAAATCCTACCGTGGCATGGGTTCTTTGGAGGCCATGGACTCCGGCTCGAAAGACCGGTATTTTCAGGATGCGGAAGAAAACATTAAAAAACTGGTGCCGGAAGGTATTGTAGGCCGAGTGGCTTTTAAAGGTTTGGTTTCGGAAGTGCTTTACCAGTTGGTCGGCGGCCTTCAGGCCGGAATGGGATATTGTGGAACGGCCACCATAGCAGATTTACAGGAAAAAGGTCGGTTTGTAAAAATCACCGCTGCCGGGGCGAGGGAATCTCATCCCCATGATATCAGTATTACCCGGGAGGCCCCCAATTACAGTGCTAAAATGTAAATATTTCCCTACTCATTTTATAAGAAGCCTTTGGAGATCCCAAAGGCTTTTTTTTGGTTTCATGTGTTTATAATTGTTTCTTAATGGTCACCCCGATTAGTCGGGGCAGGCTATGGAATCACGCACCTGCCTGCCGGCCAGGTGTGTGATTATCATCCATGCGTGTGACGTTTTCGTCATGCCTGTCTGCAGGCAGGCTCGATTTCATGATTTCGAATGCGTTTTTTATTCATGATTTACATGGCAAACTCCACTTTCTAAACTTTGAAGAAATTCAAATACACTTTTTTAAATTTGATTATTTAAAATATGTAATTGCTTATTTTAATATAAAATATAGTATATATTTCTTATAAAATATTTTTATATTACTTTAATTTTGTGGTAACTTTATTTTTTTAAATCAATTTTTTTAAAACCATCCCAGATACATTGGGGCATTCTTTGATAAAATTTAATGAGCAGTAAAATGAAAGTTTTTTTAATAGACGACCTGAAAATCATCAATTTGGTAAATAAAAAGTATCTTTCCCAGATTGGGAAGAACCTGGAAATCATAACTTTTGATGATCCCCAATTGGCTATGAAGGCCCTGATAAAAGAAATGCCGTCTTTGATTTTTTTGGACCTGAACATGCCGGAAACCAATGGATGGGATATTTTAAACCATATAGAGAAGCATCGATTGTTGATTCCGGTGATCATCCTTACCTCTTCTGACAGTGCGACAGACCGACAAAGAGCAGGTACTTACGCCAATGTTTTTTCCTTTCAGCTAAAGCCAATATCCAAAACCGTTATTTGGGAATTGACTAGGGAGACAATGGAAATGCCGCGTAAAAGGGCCTCCTAATATCCGGGATGGGTAAATTCAATATTTTGCCAAACATGCTGCACAAATCCAATGGATTTCACCCGCTTCCAAAGTCTCCATTGGTAAAAAATTTAAAATAATAAAAGGAAATTTAACGATTCAGGTTAAATTGCCACTCTATTATCAAGAAATTATATCCATCCAAATATTACCTGTATTTTGCCGTCAAATGTTCATTACATGATTCAAGGAATATTAAATCTACGTTATATTCCAACAGTTGTTCTACTCATGTGCTTGGCTATGTTAGGCTTCACTGCCTGCCAATCAAGAAGCCATTTTCCCCCTGCCGATCCGGATAATGGAGGTCTATTTCTTCCCGAGGGCTTTGAAGCGGTGGTGGTGGTGGACAGTATTGGAAGGGCCAGACACCTTACGGTGAATAAAAACGGAGACATCTATGTTAAGTTAAGGGTACCCAATAAAGCAGGTCATGGAGTCGTTGCCCTTCGGGATACCAACGGAGATGGTAAGGCTGATATCGTAACCACTTTTGGTGGCTATTCAGATACCGGTAATTATGGCACTGGCATGGAAATCTACAAGGACTACCTTTATTTCAGTACTGCCGGGGAGGTTTACCGAACAAAAATAAATCCGGAAAAATTAGTGCCTGAAGGTGAAGTGGAGCTGATCATGAAAGATGATTACAAAAATGCAGCGTTTGGGTATGAACACATTGCCAAACCGCTTGCCTTTGATCTGGAAGGAAACCTGTATGTGCCTTTTGGCGCTCCCGGTGATGTCTGCCAGGAATTCAATCGAAAACCTGGTGCACCGGGATTGAATCCTTGTCCGGAACTGGAGTGGCATGCAGGCATCTGGAGATTTGACGCCAATAAGCTTAACCAAACCCAACAGGACGGCTATAAATACGCGACAGGGATTCGCAGTGTAGTGGCCATGGACTGGAACGAAAAAGCGAATAGTCTGTATGTCGTACAACATGGCAGAGATAATTTCTACCGTACCTGGCCGGATTTGTATTCCAGGTGGGAATCAGCCCTTCTTCCCTCAGAAGAATTTTTACGTGTGGAAGAGGGAACAGATGGTGGTTGGCCTTATTATTATTACGATCAGTTGCAGGAAAAAAAACTCCTGAATCCTGAATATGGAGGAGATAAAGAGATCGGTACAGGTGCCGAAAATGTGGAATGGCCAATATTGGGTTTTCCCGGCCATTTTGCCCCCAATGATCTTTTTTTCTACCAGGGCAACCAATTCCCGGAAAGGTACAAAAACGGCGCCTTCATCGCTTTCCATGGAAGTACCATTAGGGGGCCTTATCCTCAAGGGGGCTATTTTGTGGGTTTTGTACCCTTTGTAAACGGAAAACCATCCGGGCCATGGGAGGTCTTTGCGGACGGTTTTGCCCAATTGGATACCATTGTAAATACAGGAGATGTCGCTGCCAGGCCCATGGGTTTATCCATGGGGCCTGACGGGTCCCTATATATAACTGAAAGTGTGCAGGGAAAAATATGGCGGGTGATGTATACCGGGGACAAATCCGATTTCGGAAAATCAGCCCTGGCAAATTTGGAAGAAAGAAAAAACACCAGGTCTAATATCAAAGACCCGGATAAGGAAGCAGACAACCTGGAGAAAGGACTTTTGGAAACAGGAGCACAGACTTATAATATATACTGTGCTACCTGTCATCAAACCAATGGCAAAGGTGACGGCACTCGATTTCCGCCCCTATCAGGAACAGAATGGGTGACGCATAATAATAAAAGATTAATCAGCCTTGTACTAAAAGGACTGGAAGGGCAGATTGAGGTCAATGAGGTCGCTTATAACGGAGTAATGCCTGCCCATTCCTTTTTAAGTGATGGGGAAATAGCAGGTGTCTTGACTTATATCAGAAAAAACTTTGGCAATAATTCTTCCAATATTTCGGCTGCAGAGGTAGCTAAAGTCAGGAAGGATTTGGAATAACTTGTGTTCCCTGCCTATATTCTTTAAATTCATGCCCATGAAATTTATTTTATTTATTATCCTTCTAACATATGGCCTTTTCAAAAGTCCTTATACAGATACCAACATGACCCATACTGAAAATGCGCCATCAGAGTACCTGGTACAGCCAGTAAAAAAACCAATTCCCATAGATGGAAATTGGGAAAAGCAGGAGTGGAGGGAAGTACCTGCTGCTGAAATAGCCTTTCATATGGGAGAACCCCCCCGATTTTCTCCTAAAACACAAGTCAAACTAAGATATGACCAAAACAATATATATGGTATTTTCAAAGTTGAAGACCGTTATGTGCAATGTTTGGTTCAGGAAATAAACGGACCTGTATCCACTGATTCCTGCGTGGAATTTTTCTTTGCACCTGACGTCTCCGCTCCTCTGAAATACTTTAATTTGGAAATCAATTGCTCCGGGGTCCCCCTGTTTCATTATGTAACTTCCCCCAGAAAAGAATATAAGGTTTTGGATCCGAAAGATATTGAGCAAATAGAAATCGCCCATTCCATGCCGGATAAAGTAGATCCGGAGATTCAGGATGCGGTAACTTGGTACATAGAATTCAGATTGCCCTTAAGTTTATTGGCGCAGCATCGCAGCATTACCCATCCTGCTCCGGGTGTAACCTGGAAAGCCAATTTCTACAAAACAGGAAGCAAAACCAGCAACCCCCATTATTTTACCTGGAATGAAGTAATCAATGAAAGACCAGACTTTCATCTTCCCAGGTATTTTGGTAACATCACCTTTCAATAATCCAAAAACAAATGAAGAGATTCAGCCTTTTAACCGCTTTTCTTATTTTCTTCCTGGTCCTTGCCAAAGCCCAGGAATACGACATCCTGATAAAAAATGGCCATGTGATCGATCCAAAAAACCAAATTGATGGGGTGGTGGATATCGCCATAAAAGGGGAAAAAATTGCCAGGGTTGCAGCCGGTATCCATCCGAATACAGCAAAAAACACCATAGATGCCAGTGGATTGATTGTCACCCCTGGCCTTATTGATATCCATGGGCACCATTTTTTCGGAACAGTGCCCCACCGCTATTTAAGCAACAGCTATAGTGCCCTACCTCCCGATGGTTTTACCTTCAGGGCAGGGGTAACCACGGTGGCAGATGCAGGTGGAGCTGGCTGGAGAAATTTCAGGTTATTTAAAGAGCAGGTCATCGACCGATCCGCTACAAGGGTCCTGGCCTTTATCAATATTGTCGGAGATGGAATGAGTGGGGTAGTCCCCAATGAGCAGGATCAGGGAGATATGGATGCTAAAATGACCGCCATGGTAGCCAATCAGTTCCCTGAAATCATCGGTGTAAAAATTGCCCACTACAGGGGTCATGAATGGGAACCTTACCATAAGGCAGCTGAAGCCGGGAAAACGGCCAATATACCTGTCATGGTTGATTTGGGGGGTGCAGATCCAGCCTTGCCTTTAGAACAATTGTTTTTGGAAATACTTAGACCTGGAGACATCCTTACTCATATGTACGGCCGTAATTATTCAGGACATGGCCCAAAAGAAGCGGTAATTGATGATTCGGGAAAGGTTTGGGACCATTGGCGGGAAGCACAAAATAAAGGGCTGATTTTTGACGTGGGCCATGGAGGAGGATCTTTCTATTACAACATGGCTGTTCCGGCCACCAACCAGGGATTTTGGCCCAACACCATCAGTACCGACCTCCATACCGGAAGCATGAATGGTGGCATGAAGGACATGTTAAATGTTGTCT
This sequence comes from Cyclobacteriaceae bacterium, assembly GCA_040905205.1. GTDB lineage: Bacteria > Bacteroidota > Bacteroidia > Cytophagales > Cyclobacteriaceae > Cyclobacterium. The sequence continues at coordinate 27,903 of JBBDSB010000307.1, read as the reverse complement.
CAAAAATGTTAAACCTGGGAATGAGTCTTCAGGAAGTGATTGTTGCCTCCACCTGGAAACCTGCACAAGTCATCCAAAGGGAAGAATTGGGCCATCTTACTGAGGGAGCAGAAGCAGATTTAGCTGTTTTCAGATTGCATGAAGGGGACTTTGGGTTTTTAGATGCTGCAGGTGAATCCAATACAGGTACTCAAAGACTCGAAACTGAATTGACATTGAGAGCCGGGAAAATCGTTTGGGACCTTAATGGTCTCGGCAGTAAACCCTGGAATCAGTAAATAAAGCAACAGTGGCACGCAATTGCAAAACTCCTATTTTCGTTTTTAAATCAAATATAAAAACCATACTTAAACCACTACAATTTAAATAGTGATCGGCTTTGTCGGAGTATTCCAAAAAAAATGTAAGCATGATTAGCAGAAGAAAATTACTTAAAAGATTAGGCGCACTACCTTTGGTAGGTGGGGTAATGGGCAGTAGCCTGCCATTTTCCAGTGCTGTTGCCGCAAACCCTGAAACAAGTCCAAAAAGAGATGTCATCCAGGAATTGGGATTGCGCAGCTTTATCAATGCCGCTGGCACCTATACTGCCATGACTGCCTCTCTGATGCCAAAGGAGGTAATGGATACTATTAATTTCTCTTCCCGCCATTATATCATGCTAGACGAGGTACAGGACAAAGTGGGAGAGAAAATCGCTGCCCTATGCCATGCCGAAGCCGCAACGGTAACTGCCGGATGCTGGTCAGCGATGGTGCTTGGAACTGCAGGCGTATTGACAGGGATTGATCGGGATAAAATCAGGCAATTGCCCCATCTTGACGGCATGAAATCTGAAGTCATTGTCCAAAAAACCCACAATGTGGGTTATGTCCATGCCATCACCAATACCGGGATAACCGTAATAGAGGTGGAAACGGCCGCAGATGTAGACCGAGCGGTAAATGACAAAACGGCCATGATGTGGTTTTTGAACTACCAGGCCCCAGACGGCAAAATCCAACATGAAGAATGGGTAGCTTTGGGGAAAAAACACGGCATTCCCACCATGATCGATATTGCCGCAGATGTACCTCCGGTAGAAAACCTCTGGAAATACAATGATATGGGCTTCGATCTGGTTTGTGTATCAGGAGGAAAGGCCATAAAAGGACCTCAAAGTGCAGGAATACTCATGGGCAGAAAGGACCTAATAGCAGCGGCCAGACTCAGTGCTCCCCCTAGAGGAGGGAATATTGGCCGGGGAATGAAAGTAAACAAGGAGGAAATTTTAGGCATGTATGTCGCTTTGGACGAATACATCAAGAAAGACCACGACAAGGAATGGCAGGAGTGGGAAGAAAAGGTGGCCTATGTGGCCTATGTAGTGGAAAAGATTGACAGCGTGACCACAGAAGTATCTGTTCCGGAAATCGCCAACCATACCCCCTATCTCAAAATCGCATGGGACCCTGACAAAATCCAACTTACCCGGGCACAGTTGCAGGAAAAACTTCGTCAGGGCAATCCTTCCATTGAAGTGATCGGCGGTGAGGATCATGCCATTAGCATGACGGTTTTTATGCTCAGGCCAAAAGAAGAAAAAATTGTTGCCAAAAGAATTGCTGAAGAATTAAACATTGCTAAAGTTTAAAACATGAAAGTCAAAAGCCTTATCTTTTTATTCCTACTGGTGTGTTCCAGTGGTCTGGTATCCGCCCAATCCTACGATCTCCTTATCAAAGGAGGCCGGTTAATTGATCCGAAAAATAACATTGATGGGGTAATGGATATCGCCATTACCGATGGTAAAGTAGCCAAAGTGGCGAAATCAATCCAGGAAGAAGAAGCCAAAAAAGTTATTCCGGCAGATGGCCTGCTGGTGACTCCTGGTTTGATTGATATCCATGGACATGTATTTCACGGCACCCAACCCAATCATTATTTAAGTGATGGTTTGATCGCCGTACCCCCCGATGGGTTTACTTTCCGGGTAGGGGTAACCACCATTGTTGATTGTGGGGGACCGGGTTGGAGGAATTTTGACACCTTTAAAAGGAATATTATCGATCCGAGCAAAACGCGTGTCCTTGCTTTTTTGAATATTGTTGGGGAAGGAATGCGGGGTGGGGCCTGGGAACAAAATACGGGAGATATGGATGCCAAACTTTCCGCTATGGTAGCCAGACAAAACCGCCAACATGTGGTAGGATTTAAAGTTGCCCATTATAGCAACAGGGATTGGATTCCCGTAGACCGTGCCGTAGAGGCAGGCCGACTCGCAGACATGCCTATTATCATTGATTTTGGCGGTTCTACCCAGTTTGAGCCACTTTCTATCCGGGAGCTGTTTTTCGAAAGAATGAGGCCAGGCGATATTTACACCCATGCTTATGCTGAGCTAAATGGTGCCAGAGAAACCATAGTAGACCGTGAGACCAGAGAATTTCAACCCTTTGTATTAGAGGCGCAAAAAAGGGGAATTATCTTTGATGTAGGTTATGGAGGGGCCAGCTTCGAGTTCAAACAAGCGATCCCGGCCCTGGCTGCCGGCCTGTTTCCCAACACCATCAGCACGGATCTCCACACGGGAAGTATGAATGCGGCCATGAAAAACATGCTCAATGTCATGACAACCTTTTTGGCTCTGGGGATGGAATTGCCCCATGTCATCCAGGCCAGTACCTGGGCGCCTGCTCAGGTAATCAAGAGAACCGAGTTAGGCCATTTATCAGAGGGTGCCATTGCCGATTTGGCCATCCTTCAGGTAAGGGACGGTAAATTCGGCGTGTGGGACCGATCCGGCCAAAAGGTAGGTACCGACCAAAGTCTTGAATGTGAAATGACCATTAAAGATGGGAATATCGTCTATGATCTGAATGGCTTGGCTGCCCAGGAAGTCATTCAATAAGCACTACTATTCAATGCCTTCAAGAATAAAATTGTAGAGAAAAATATTTTTTACCTGATTTGGAGAAAAAAAGAAGATTCCCAGATCGGGTATAGGATATTTGAACTGATTCGATTTATATATTTACCGATAATATGACGTTTATTTGGTCAAGCAGTTCCCTCCTTGAAATAGACACAGAAAAAGCAGATCAGGTAAATCCCCCTTTTAAAGGGGGTATGGGGGATTTTTTCGGAAACATTCCATATGTCAATGACTTATTTCCCAAATGTCATTGAAACTAAATCCCTCCCGACATTCGCCGGGACAGGCTCTGGCCCCCTTAAAAAGGAGGAATCGCTGAAAATGAGATTTGAGTTGATGCTTAGATGGTTTGCGTTATCAGGCAATTACCCGTTTGCTTCGGAAAGTATTAGCACTCCCAATTCGTACTATTTTATAATCGAACTCTGGTAATTAAGTTTTGGTGTCCTGTACCAAAGTGATGAGGTAAATTACTTTGAGGTAAATATCTAAAATATCCCACCATCACTCCTCTTTTTTCGCCCCCAAATTCACCTTATCGGTTTTATTGACGATATCCCGGATAATATCGTCCAGCTCCCCCGCAGAATCCATAATCATTTTTCGGAAATTCTCCTTTCCGAAATCATTTTCAAGGCTGTCCATCGCCATCACCAAACTCATCAACCTGGCCAGGGGTGCACGTACTACATGGGACTGCAACCAGGCAATTTCCTGCAACCTTTTATTTTGAACCTCTATGGCATGAATATACCTTAAACGTTCGGTGATATCATCGGCCAATACCACTTCTGCCTTTATACCCTCATAATTGATCACATTGCTTTTGATTTCCACCATAATCACCTCGCCGTTCTTTTTGACATGTTTAAAAATTCTGGGAGCAATATGTCTCATCCCCTGCCTGATTTCATCAATGGTTTTCTCCAGCTTTGGAATTTCATCCTTTGGCCTGATATCCCGAAGGTTCATCCTCAAAAATTCATCCTTGGAATAACCATAATGGTCAATCGCTGCCTGGTTTACATCCAAAAAATCCAGTGAAGCTAAATGATACAGGTACATGGGCTGTGGGCTAAGCTGAAAAAGTTCCTTGTACCTTTTCTCTGAATCCTTGAGCTGACGCGATATCTTATGACGGCTGATACTGTAAATGATGCTTTTGTATAGAGAGGTTGAGGAAAGTTCGTCCTTTAGCAAATAATCCGAAACCCCCATAGCCAGGGATTTCATCCCAAATTCAAGATCGGTATATCCTGTGAGAACAATAACGCTGGTATCAAGGGCCAAATTATTGATTTCACGGATCAATACCTCACCCTGCAAATCCGGCAATGTCAGGTCCAGGATCACCGCATCAAATGAAACTGTTTCCATTTCCAGCTTTTTCTTAGCTTCTGCAAAAGTATGGGCAACCGATAATTCAAGCATCTGGATTTTTTCATGAAGGTAATCTTCAATCAAAAGAACATCCCCCAAATTATCCTCTACCAATAATAAATAATATCCCTCATGTTCTTTGATCATATGCTGTTTTCAAAAAAAAAACTACTTGTTCTATCTTAAAATCAATGACAACTCAATTTTTCACTTCGCTTTTTTTTCAATTGCCAGTATAAAACTAATGCCATACCAAAAACCTATATTGTATCCAAAATTAAGATTTTAAAATACAATTACATTAATTTTCCAATAAATTTCTGGAATATATTTTAATTGTCACAAATTTTTTGTGGGTCATTGGGGGCGATTTTAGGGACGGTAAAATAGAAAGTACAACCTTTGTTTTCAGAAGACCTGAACCAAATCTCACCCTCAAGGTTTTCAATGATTTTTTTACACATCGCCAGGCCTATGCCAGTTCCGGAAAACTCGGTTTTTGAATGAAGTCGGGAAAACAACACAAAAACTCTTTCCGAATGAGCAGCAGAAATTCCGATGCCATTATCCTTAACATAAAAACACCAGCATTTCCTTTGCTCCTGACAGCCTATTTCGATCTTGGGAGGTTTTTCAGGTGAATGGTATTTAAGGGAATTACTGATCAGATTCTGAAAAACCTGGTGAAGGGGTTTCAGCTTCAATTCCTTACTGGACGGAAGGGAGAATAAAAGCCCGGCCAGGTTTTTCCACTCTGAAAGAATCAATATTACCATTATCCTGAAGCATGACATACACCGTTTTGCCATCCTTGCCTCCAAAAGCCACATTGGAAGCTTTCTTCCCTGACACAACGATCTCCTCCACCAATTCCCCCTTTGGAGAAAGCTTTACCACAGTACCTTTGCCATGCCTGGTGATATAAAGATTTCCCTCAATGTCTGCCCTCATGCCATCCATGCCATAATCTTCAAATTGGTGCAACAACCTCTTATTGGAAATATCTCCCTGATCATTCAGGTCGTATGCCCAAACATTTCTCTGAACCGTTTCATTCACATATAGGGTTTGATTATCCGGACTGACTTCTATGCCATTGGTAGTACCCATTCCCGTTTCCAATAATGCAAATTTCCTGTCAGGGCCTATTCGCCAAATTTGTCCCTTGCTGTTTTTCCAATCGGGATCGCTGGCAAAGAGGATATCGTTATCCATAATTGCCAGGTCATTAGGCTGGTTTAATTTTGGATCATGGGCATAGACTGAAATTTCACGGGTTGCCATGTCCACCATCAAAACGTTATGCCCGGTATAATCTGCAATTAACATATCCCCTTTCCTATTAAACCGGATGCCATTTCCTGTACTTCCATCAGGCAGATCAACAAACAAGCTGACTTCCCCCTGAGGCGTCACCTTACCTATGGTGCCTGCCCGCTCAAAATTCACAACATAAAGATTCCCTTCACTGTCCACCACCGGGCCCTCGATTCCGGAAGTAAATTCACTATTGGTGGTAAATGGCTGGCTGTGATAAAAAGTTTCCTCTGTATTCATGGTATCAGTTTTATTTTGGTTTTCCTTTGTAGAACATGCGCCCATTACCATTAAGAAACAGGCCATATATAAAAAGTGAATGGGAGATGTAAACATGTCAGATATAATATAGCGCTAATAATATAATTAGAAGCCAAAAAAAATGGCCACTTCGATTTTTAGATAGGCTAATATATTCAAAATAAATAAAAAAACGGCGAAAATTTGACTTAAAATGCGCAATGAAAAAAATATCCAAACGATTAGAAATTTTTCAGGTATTATGACCTCTTAAACAGCAGTGTCAGCCGTATAGTGAAGGAACCATTTGGAGAAAAAATTTTATTCCCATATATTCCATAGTTTTAACGTCTAAAGAAAAAATTGACCCACAATCATGGAAAAATTGAAAAGAAGAAGTACCCTTAAAAAAATATTTGCCTCTTTGGCCGGCGTAGCGGGTTTAGGAACTGTAGCCCATGCCAATAAAGATGTCTCCTCTGAAAATGAAGTTTTTAATATACAGGAAGAACAGGATGTCCCTCTTTTTTCAGGGGCAACAAAATTAGGCAATACGGTCTATATCGCCGGAAAAGGAGCCCATTTTGAAGGTGATATAAAAGCCCACACAGATCATGTACTCAAAGAACTGGAAAAGGAACTGGTAAAAGCAGGAAGCTCTATGGAAAAGGTGCTGAAGGTAAATGTATACCTGCATGACCTGAGTGATTACAAGGGCATGAACGAAGTATTCAGAGGAAGGTTTGGCAGTAAACCACCTGTTAGAACCACCGTGGCAACCTATGGCGGTGTACCCGGAGATTCACTGGTAGAGATGGACTGCATTGCCTATATCTGATTATAAATTTACCCAAGGATAACCAAAACGCATTGAACCTTGAAACAAGAAAACATTTTTAAATCCATTATTGGAGCGGGATTGATATGCCTGGTCCTCGCCATCATTTTAATATTCTTGGAGAAAACTGATACTGCCGGCCCCCTTCTGATTATATTTTTCGCATTTATGGGCATCGGTTTCCGGGGATTCCATAAACTGAAAGGGTTTACCTATACCACCATGATTTTCGCAGGAGTAACCGCCGCAATGTACTACCCTGAATATTTTGTCTCCTATAAAGGTTATTCTTATAGCAACCTCATCACGCCCCTAATTCAGATCATTATGTTTGGAATGGGCACTTCCATGTCTGTAAAAGATTTTGCGGGTGTGGTCAAAATGCCCAAGGGGGTTTTTGTTGGTTTACTCAGCCAGTTTACTATTATGCCCATTCTGGGTTTTATTTTGGCCACCCTGAGTAATTTCCCTCCGGAAATTGCAGCAGGGCTGGTTTTGATAGGCTGTTCACCCAGTGGGTTGGCCTCCAATGTGATGAGCTTCCTTGCCAAAGCCAATCTGGCCCTTTCCATTACCATTACCGCTATTTCCACCCTTCTGGCCCCTTTTATGACACCTTTATTGATGAAAATCCTGGCAGGAGAATTTGTTGAAATTAACGTATTGGAAATGATGTGGAGCATTATCAAAATGGTCATCATCCCCATCGGTGCAGGGCTGATTTTCAACAGGTTTTTAAGTGGCAAAGCAAAATGGCTGGATGATGCCATGCCTTTGGTTTCCATGATCGGCATTGGGGTGATTATCGTCATCATTACCGCAGCCGGAAGGGACAGCTTACTGGATATCGGGGGATTGCTGATCATCCTTGTTTTTATCCATAATGTGCTGGGCTATAACCTGGGATACTTTATGAGTAAATGGTTGGGCCTTACCGAAAGAGATGCCCGAACAGTCGCCCTAGAAGTGGGCATGCAAAACGGAGGGCTTGCCTCGGGACTGGCAAAAGAAATGGGGAAAATTGCCACCGTTGGTCTGGCACCTGCTGTATTTGGGCCCCTGATGAACATTACAGGGTCCATTTTGGCCTCCTACTGGCATCGAAACCCCCCAAAAGATTACACTGATAAGCCTTGAACCTGAAACCTGTTGACAAAATTGCAATTGGAACAGCAGTATTCTGCATCCTGGGAGCTTCCTACTTCTTTTTAAAGGGAAATTATTCGGATGCCGGGCCTTTTCTATTGTTTTTTTTCCTGTTTACGGGAATTTTTTTCTACAGAGATAAAAACCTCAATGGTTACACATACACCATCATGGTTATGGGTGCGGCCACATTGGCAATGTACTATCCCGGCCCATTCATTTCATTCAAGGACTACAATCTCAGCCAATTGATCACCCCCCTTATTCAATTTATCATGTTTGGTATGGGCACTGCCATGTCCATAAAGGATTTTGTGGCGGTGGCCAAAATGCCAAAAGGGGTTATCACCGGGCTTGCCTGCCAATTGACCATCATGCCACTCAGCGGATTTACCCTGGCTTATTTTAGCGGATTACCTCCAGAAATCGCTGCCGGGATTGTCCTGGTAGGTTGCTCTCCAAGTGGTGTTGCCTCCAACGTGATCAGTTTTTTGGCAAAAGCCAACCTGGCCTTGTCTATTTCAATTACGGCCCTTTCCACACTTTTGGCTCCATTTACCACACCCTTGCTTATGAAATGGCTTGCAGGGTCCTTGATAGAAATACAAATTTGGGACATGATGTGGAACATCTTCAAAATGGTCATCATTCCGATAGGAGCAGGCCTATTGGTAAACAAGCTCTTAAAGGATAGGGCCGGGTGGATTCGGCAAATAATGCCTACCGCTTCAATGGTGGTGGTGGCCGTAGTCATCGTTTTGATAACTGCGGCGGGAAGGGACCACTTACTTGAAATCGGTGGTCTACTCCTTTTATTGGTACTTATTCACAATACCGTAGGTTACCTTCTTGGATTTGGTATGGGCAGAATGTTGGGATTGGGAGAAAAGGATGCCCGGACCATTGCTTTGGAAGTTGGGCTTCAAAATGGCGGAATGGCAGGGGCCCTGGCCAGGGAAATGGGCAAAATTGCCACGTTAGGACTGGCACCGGCTATTTTCAGTGTGTTGATGAACATAACTGGTTCGGTCCTGGCCTCTTTTTGGCACGAAAGACCGCCCAAATCCTAATGGTGAGGGGTCATAAAAACTTTGATGCTACCATTATTTATCGCATAAATGAAGTATTCATTCCCTTGTATTTCCATTTTTTTAATATCCCTGACATCTCCCCTTATGGAAGGTCCAACTTTACCCGGAGCAATAAGTTCGTAGCCTCCCTGAAGGTCTCCGGAAAATACATATCCGGGATTGGCATCCAGCTTTCCTGTACTTACCCTAGTCCTGCTCAAATTTCCCCCGGTCAAAATGTCAAGCTTGCCGTCACTATTTAAATCCTTAAAGGCCAGGGCAAAGAGTGGTGAAAATTGGGCCTGATCAGGTAACTCATGAACGGTAAAATTTCCTCCTTCGTTTTCTAAATATACCGAGGCCAGCATGGTGGCTTTCAGCGTGTCAGCACCATCCATATCCAACTGTCCAAAAAAATCGTCCGTTGAGACTTTGGCAAAGGAGCGGTAATCCGCATATTGGCGTTTTAGCATGGCCATTTGACCAATCAATTCATCCCTGCTGAATGCAATGGCATTGGTATCCGCCATGTAATAGGTCAAAATAGGGTCTATACTGCCATTTCCATCAAAATCTTTATAGGTTAACCTAAGGGGCTGTTCTTTTTTAGGCTTAAAGACAATATTTTTACCGTAATTACCCACTACCAGATCCATATCCCCATCCTCATCCAAATCTGCGGCTTCCAAACTTAACCACCATCCCCTCGTTTTTTCTGCCAACTCCAGATGGCTGGGACGAAAGCTTTTTCCTTCTTCATTCAAAAATACCTGGATGCCCATCCATTCACCCACCAAGACCAAATCATCGTGCCGGTCTCCATTGATATCCAAAAACAGGGCATCCGTAACCAATCCAGGTTCCATCAACTCAGGACAGAGGTCCGGGGTGGCATCTTGAAAATTGCCTTCTCCATCATTTAAAAGCAGGTAACTCTGGGGAGGCAAAGGGTAGCTCCCGGGCCTGTACCTGCCCCCAACGAATAAATCCAAATGTCCATCCCCATTGATATCAGCAACGGTAACGGTACTGCCACTTACTCTTCGATCAGAAAGGGAATCATTTTTGCGGGAAAAATTTCCTCTGCCATTATTGATATACAGCCGATCTTGATAAGCAATATGACCTTCTGAAAAAACACTGCCCCCACTTACCACATATAAATCCGGGGATCCATCTCCATTAAAATCTGCAAATACCGCATCGGTATCCGTGCATAAACTATCCGCCTGAAATGCATTCTGCTTGGAAACTGAAAATTTTCCTTCTCTATCCTGAAGAAACAACTGACCGGCCTGGTCCTTTCCTCCACCAATATACACATCTTCCAGCCCATCCCCGTTTACATCAGCCAGGCTGATTTTAGGTCCCAGGGTAGACATCGTATTGGGCATCAGCCTGTCCCTTTTAAAATCCAACTCTTCGCTCTCCCTATGAACAAAATCGATCCCCAAAGCATCTTCCACCGGTATATAGAGGGGCATGATTCCTTCTGATGGCTTTTCGAAAGGCAAGGCCTCTTTTTGTTCCAATATGATGGCTGTGTTAATTTCCACCTCTTTGCTTACCTGCCTGGATCCATCCGGCCAATACACGACCAAACTGTCCAGGGCTTTGACTTTGCCCAATCCAAAAACCAGTTCGTGATCTACGGAAGATTGATAACCCCTTACAGGCATCAACTCCTGATGGAAGGTTTGACCGGAAGCATATACCAATACCTTGGCGCCGATCCCTGAAGTATTTTGATCCTTTCCTTCCAACTTTACCTTGAGAAAAGCCCGGTCATACATTCTTTCACTGTTATTTCTGTAAATGCTTACCGGATCATTGGTATGAGCAACCACCAGGTCTAAGTCCCCATCCCCATCCAGGTCTGAATAAGCAGCAGCATTTGAAACAGTAAGGGCACCGAGACCCCATTCCTGAGCCTTATTGGTAAAGGTCAAATCCCCATTATTATGGTACAGGTAGTTGGCTACATATATGGGAGGCATCTTATCAATGAGGTCTGTTAATGCTTCTTCCTTTTCCGATTGGTTGGTTTTCATTTTTTCACTTACTACATAATTCATGAAATCCATATCCAAATAATTTCTTGCATAGCCGTTGGTGATAAATATATCCTTCCAACCGTCATTATCAAAATCAGCTGCCAGGACGGCCCAACTCCAATCTGTATGGGAAATTCCCGCATATTGCCCTATCTCAGTGAATGAACCGTTCGCCTGGTTCAATTGAAGCATGTTCCGCATAGTTTGGGCATGAAAACCTTTATCAAGGAGGGCTTGATATTTATCGTAATTTTCAGGACCCAATATGGTTTTTTGGTTGAAATTATATTCCGGCATCATGTCCATGGTAATGATATCACTTTGAAGGTCATTGTTCAGGTCAGCCCCGTCTGCCCCCATGGAAAATAAGGAGACATGCCCCATATAATCGCTTACGGATTCTTTAAAAGTTCCGTCTTGCTGGTTGATATAAAGATAATCTTCTTCATTGTAATCATTGCTTACATATACATCCAGCCAGCCATCATTGTCCACATCAGTTACAGTAACGGCCAGGCCAAATCCCAATACATTGTTATAAATACCACTTTCTTCGGTGACATCTATAAATTTCCCTCCCTGGTTTTGGTAAAGCTTGTCCCCTAGAAAAGGGCCGGTCCTTTGCTTATAAGATCCATCGATTCTACTGAACCCGGCATATTCCTGGGTGGAATGGTTTAGCAAAAACATGTCTAAATCACCATCTCTGTCATAATCAAAAAAAGAAGCCTGGGTAGAAAACCCGGGGTCATCTATACCAAATGCCGTGGCCTGCTCAGAAAAAGTCAAGTCCCCCTGATTGATAAAAAGTAAGTTCCTTCTGTTATTGGGGTCATTTGCTGCAGACCGGCAGATATAAATATCCAAATTCCCGTCTCCATTGATATCGGCCATGGTAACACCGGTGTTCCACAGACCAGCGGCGGCCACTCCCGCACTTTCTGTAATATCTTCAAATTCAAATCCCCCTTTATTCATGTAGAGTTTGCTGGCCATCATATTCCCGGTAAAATAAAGATCAGGAAGCCCATCATTATTGATATCCCCTACCGCTACCCCTCCTCCCTGATAAAAATACCCGTATGTCATCACATTGAAATCCTCTGATTCCCTGACCAGATTTTTAAATGTAACGCCGGTCTGGCTGGATGACAATTCGGTAAAGAGGGCATCTGGGTTTTCCTTATGGCAAGAATAACAACCCAATATCCAGGTAAAAAAAGCAAGGTATTTGATTTTATTGATCATCGGAACAACCGTTAATGATTAATTAAAATCAAAAAAGTGCCGTATATACGGCACTTTTTTGATTTCTTTCATTTTCAATACAGGAAACCATTTCCGATTTATTATTCAGGTTTGGCATCCCACCATAGTTTGGTGGCGTTGGTGTTTCCACCTCTGCTGGTCAATTCCGGCAACTCTTCTGCAGCCTCCACCGCTTCCCTGTTGTTATTATATTCTCCCTCTACAAAAACCAATCTTCTCAAGACCATGTCTCGGGGAACATCCACATTATCAGAGGAAACCCTCGGGAATGGTCTTGGATATTTTGTCCTTCTCAGTTCAGCCCAAGCTTCCCAACCGTCAGGAAATATGGCCAACCACTTTTGAGTAATTATTTGCTCTAATTGGGTCTCCAAATCCGCTCCATCCATAAAAGCCACAGGAACTGAAGTTGGGGCAGCAAGATTCCAGGAAGGATTTTCGGGATAAGTAACCGGATCCGGTGATAAAGTTCTGGACAAATATTCTTCTACAGCATCCATGTCTGCACCAATCCGGCTCTCCGTCATGGACATTTCCACACCTTTTTCATACAATTCCCTGGCTGAGCCACTACCCATGGCCCATCCTTCCAGTACACCCTCAGCTCTTAAGAAGTATACTTCAGCAGCACACATCATTCGGAATGGAGGGCCTGATGCACTTCCGCCTCTACCCTGGTTCAACCAGCGAACTCCCAAATCAGAATAAGCCCTGTTCAAAGCCCCCTGGTCCAAAGCGCCCCTGGGCAATCCGTTTCTAAGACCTCTGTAGGGTTGGCCTTCCCCTGAATCAACATAGTCCGCTGCCGGGCTGAAGTATATGGGCAACCTGGGATCTTCATAACCGGTCAGTACACTTTCCATTAAAGCACTCATTCTGAATTCTCCCCAGTTGGTAATTGTCCAATATGGATGCCTTGAGTTAATGGTAGTCGCAACTTCGGCATTGTCATCATTGGACATCATCACCCCATCTGCCACTGCTTTTTCAGCCTCAGATTGGGAAAGAGAACGATCAACATACTTCACCCGCATGGCCAACCTTAATCTTAGGGAATTGGCATAAGTCAACCATTTGTCCGCACTACCGCCAAAAACCTGGTCATGAGCTGCAAAGGCCTGAGCGCCCTGGTTTTGCTTTAAGACAGCAACCGCCTCATCGAGCACCCTGAATAAATCCCTGTAAATGAATTCCTGGGTGTCGTATGCTACACTGGTCTCTGCATTTCCGAATTCAGAATAAATTATCGGACCAAAGTAATCGGTATACCTGTGGTAAGCGTGTACCTTCAAAACCTTGGCAAAAGCGTTTTCCAAAGGCAACTCATTTTCAGCAGTGAAATCTTCTACAAATTTAATAATGGGTGCCGTTTGGCCATAAAAGTAACTCCAAACCCCATTGGACCAACCACCCACCTGTATATGCCTGTCGGAGTCAAAATTGGTGGCTGTATTGGCAAAGTACTGGGAATACAAATCCGAGAACAAACTTTGCGCCAATTGGAAATTACCAGCACCTCCCCCGGGAGCTCCTGTCATGGACCTCATCTGGGCATTGGCAAAAGCCTGTCCCAACAAACCAATATCGAGATTATCAGCAAGGATCACATCTGGTTTGGTATTCAGTTCTTCAAAATTCTCTGTACATCCCAACAATAATAGGGTTGCAATAGAAAATCCAAGTATATTTTTAATTATTTTCATATTCATATATTTTTTAAAATCCCAGATTAACGTTGAAACCAACAGATCTCGCAGTAGGGGGTGAAAACGACTCAAATCCCTGTGCACTGGTTGCGGTACCTACTGTCACATCCGGATCAATATTCCCAGCCCTGTTAAGTAAGAAAAACAAGTTACGTCCTACAAGGTTTACGCTGATACTGTTGAACGGTAAACCTTCAAGTTTTGCTGCAGGGATAGTATAACCGATCACAGCTTCTCTTAACCTGACATTGGTTGCAGATACAGAAAACACCTCTCCAATGGGTGTATTTCTACCACCCATTTGTACCCAAAATTTTTCCGCATCAATTTCTATGTTATTGGGTTCTCCGCTTTCTAAAACAGCGGTCTCTTCCTCAAAGAAGTTTTGCCCAAAGATCAAACCCCCTTCCCTGCCTTGCAAGGTCTCTTCTGTCATGCCATCTGCATAAATAACCGCATTGGTAAATGAAGCAATGCTTCCTCCCTGACGGAAATCAATGGTAAAGTTAGCCCTGAAATTTTTATAGGTAAAAGAATTCTGAATACCTCCCAACCATATAGGGTTGTAGTTGGCTACCCTAACAGTGAATCCCGGAGTTGTTCTCGGCACACCATCGGAACCTACTATTACCCTTCCCTGCTCATCTCTAAGGTAACCTCTGGAATAAACCTCTCCAAACATGGCCCCCTGCTCCACACGAATCCTTCTAAGAAAATCGCTTCCGATTTGGACACTCGGCCTTTCATCATTGATTTCATTAACCATTGACATGTTCCTGGCAAAATTTGCCGTGATGGTCCAATTGAAATCTGGCCTTCTTATCGGGGTAAGCGTAATGATTGCTTCAACACCTTCATTTTGAACATCACCCCCATTGGTAAAGAATTCAGAGGCACCAGAGCCAACAGGAAGGCCTACAGTGAATAATTGATTAAATGAATTGGTTTTGTAATAAGTAAAATCCAATCCCAATTTATTATCAAAGAAACGCATATCAGTACCTAACTCGATGGACTGTGTCGTTTCAGGCAATAAATTTTCATTGGGTAAAGTGGTGCTCAAAGAAAGGTAACCACCCAGACCACCGGCCTGCAATGCTGCTTGTCTTTGTAATTGGAATGGACTGGTGTCATTACCCACCTCGGCAAAAGAACCCCTTACCTTGGCAAAGGTAAACCATTCCGGAAAAACCATCAAATCGGAAATCACCGCATTTATACCCACAGAGGGGTAAAAGAATGACCAATTTTGAGGGGGCAAAGTAGAGCTCCAGTCATTCCTGGCTGTAATGTCCAAAAAAATGGAATTTTTCCAGGCAATCTCAGCAAAAGAATATAAGGAGTTCACATTCTTCGGAGACCCCACGTTATAATTAGAAACTACTTGTTGGGTATTTTGCAAGGCAAAGAAGTTAGGAACTGTTAGTGCCGGACCAGTATTTGAATTTAGGCCAGTATTCCTGTTGACCCTTGCATTACCTCCAACGTTCAGATTAACCCTCCAATCGTCACCCAATGTCTTATCATAAGATACCAGGAAGTCTGTGTTCAACTCCATGTTCTCGGAAAAACCCACACCAAACCTACCCTGCTGAGCGATAATGTAGGTGTCAGTATATAAAGTTTCAGAACTGTTGCCAAAGGAACGGTCCATAGCAACCCTGGCCAAAATATTCAACCCTTCGATGGGCTGATAATTCAAAGAGGTAAAGGCTACTAACCTGTCCGATGTATTCTTTCTCAGGTTCCTGTTAAGGGTCCAATAGGGGTTCGCACCCCCATTAGATCCAGGATTGAAATAGTTTTGCATCCTGTTTCCATCATTATCAAAATACTCAAAATTGGAAAGGTCGGAAGTGGCAATGTTCCTGGGTACCCTGTAAATGTGGCGTACAGGATTGGCATAGTTCTCCCCTTGCGCCAACTGATTGTCAATGTCCTGCCTGATATAATTGATTTTGGAATCCAAAGTCAAATTATCGGCCAGTTTATTGGTCAGCCGCAGGTTGATGCTGTGTCTCGATAAAGCATTTCCAGGAACCACTCCCGCAGCATCTGAAAAAGTATAGGAGAAATACGTTTGGTTCCTTTCTGAACCACCATTGATAGCAAGTGTGGTAGCCAGGTTGTGACCGGTTTGAAAAAAGTCCCGCACATTATCAGGGTGGGGCTCATAGGGATAGGTGTCCCTTGGTCTGTTTGGATCCGGGGACCAATGCGCTACAGAAGAGCCATCCATTCTTGGGCCCCAGGAAAATTCTGAAGCCGGAGAATAGACCCCTCCGCTACCTTGTCCATATACGTTCTGAAAATTAGTGAGCAGTATAGGATCATCCATCATAAAGCTGGTATTCAGGCTCACGGAAAACCCTTCCTTTCCTTTTTTGGTATTTACCACTATCGCTCCGTTATTGGCACGGCTACCATACAAGGCTGCGGCATTCGGACCTTTCAATACGTCAATACTCGCTATATCATCGGGGTTGAGGTTCTCTATACCGCTGGCAGGTACACCGTCCACAATATACAGAGGCTGACTGTCTCCACTGATTGAACGGTTACCCCTGAGGACCACCCTGGTAGAGCCACCTACCCCACTACCGGACCTGTTTACAGAAAGACCGGCTACTTTGCCTGAAAGAGAATTCATCACATTCAGCTCCCTGGCTTCGGTAAGCTCCCTGGTGCTGACATCCTGAACCGTGTAAGTAAGGGACTTTTTCTCTCTTTCAAGACCAAATGCCGTTACTACCACTTCAGATAAGGCTGCTTCTTCTGATTCAAGTGACAGGCTTATGGTGTTGTTATTTCCTACAATGCGCTCCTCCTGTCCATAACCTAGATAAGAAAATACCAATACACTTTCCGAACCCGGTACACTGATGCTGTATTGGCCGTCTATGTCCGTGACGGTTCCGGTATTGGTTCCTTTAATTAAAATGCTGACTCCAGGAAGCGGTGCATCTGCTTCGGCATCTGTCACCGTTCCTGTAATTGTCCGTTCCTGAGCCATAGCATGGAAAGCAAAGAAAGCCCAGAAAAACGCAAGTAAAACTTTTTTCATAAGTGAATAATAGGTTGATTTAAACTGATAAGTTGGATTTTGTCCAAAATTTAAACTTAATATTAACTACTGGAAAATCAGTAATACCTTTGAGAGATAGAAACCCCAAATCATAGAATAAAATGATTTTGGGTGTAATAAAACGTAGCCCATAACCTTATAGAACTCAATTAGATTTTACCTATCCTGGGTCCAATGGTTTTACAGCCTACACTCAATCGGGCAATTAAAAACTAATATTAGCAATAATTTTTTACCTAAACAATAACAAATACCATTTAAAATAATTTTTTAAATTTAATACCCGAAATAAAAATATTTTTTAAAACTGTCTTATTTTAATATTAAAATATTATTTATTGTTTTTTAGGTTTATTTCAAATAAAATTATAAAATCCATTTCTGTTATTTTAATTTATACTGTTTCGATATTAGATGATCATATTTTAACTGACACTTTTATTTCCATTAAAATAAGATAACATAAGTTTAATCATAAAATTTATATAGGGTAAACTGAATTTTAGACATATATTCAAAGGCGATTACTGATTATTATATGGATGGAATTTCCAAAGCTTTTTACCATTTACTTTGGCTAAGCCTTCTCCTGTTGGTTTTCCATTGTACTACAAAAGACCCCTTGCCCCAGGCTGATCCCGATCACGGAGGGCTGTTGCTTCCTGATGGTTTTGGAGCATTGGTCGTAGTGGACAGCACAGGCAGGGGAAGACACCTTGCTGTAAATGATAATGGGGACATTTATGTCAAACTCCGTTATGCAGAAGAAGGGGGCAGCAATGTGGCGCTAAGGGACACCACCGGAGATGGTAAGGCGGATATCATAGCCCATTTTGGGGATTACCAGGACGAAGGAAGTCTGGCCAATGGCATGCGCATCCATAATGGCTACCTTTATTACAGTTCAGCAAGAGTAGTGTACCGAAATAAATTGGTATCTGGAAAACTGATACCGGACAGCCCCATGGAAATCGTATTGACAGATGATCATGAACATGGTATCCATTGGCACATCACCAAGCCGATGAGTTTTGACCAGGAAGGAAACATGTATGTTCCTTTTGGCAGCCCCTCCAATGCCTGCCAGGACATGGAAAACAAACCAGGTGGTATCCCAGGGTCGGAAGGTCTGGATCCCTGTCCGGAATTGGTTGAACATGGAGGCATCTGGAAATTTAAGAAAGACCAGCTTCAGATGACCCAAAAAGATGGAGAGCTTTTTGCCACAGGCATCAGGAGCGTGGTTGCCATGGACTGGAATACCTCGGACCAAAACCTGTATGTGGTGATGCATGGCAGGGACAACCTGCACCTCTTGTACCCTGAAACTTTTGACCCCTGGCAAAGTGCCGTACTTCCTTCAGAGGAGTTTCAAAAGGTAACCCCAGGGTCTGACTTTGGCTGGCCTTATTGCTATTTTGACCATATCAAAGGAAAAAAAGTATTGGCTCCGGAATATGGTGGTGACGGAAAAACCATCGGTCGGTGTGCGGAAATGAATGACCCGGTTATGGGTTTTCCCGGCCATTGGGCGCCCAACGATTTGCTTTTCTATCAAGGTGCCCAGTTTCCCGAAAGGTATAAAAACGGGGCATTCATCGCCTTTCACGGTTCCACCAACAGGTCGCCCTATCCCCAATCAGGGTATTTTGTGGCATTTGTCCCTTTTAAAAACGGGCAGCCCGCCGGAGATTGGGAAGTCTTTGCCAATGGCTTCGCCGGAATAGACACAATCCCCAATGTAAGTGATGCCAATTTTCGACCTATGGGACTAGCAGAAGGACCCGATGGCTCTTTGTATATTTCAGATTCGAAAAAAGGCAAAATCTGGAGAGTGATGTTTAAAGGGGACAGATCCCGTTTTTCTAAAGCGCATCTTGCTCAAATGGAAGGTCAAAAACTGATGGCCAATATCCGGACACCTGACCCTATTGAAGACGATCTTAACAGGGGAACTTTGCCTTCAGGGGCAAAAGTGTACAATACTTATTGCGGTCCCTGTCATCAAATGGATGGGAATGGGGCAATGGGTAGGATCCCACCTTTAAGAAATACCGACTGGGTCAGTGGTAATAAGGAAAGGCTAATCGATCTGGTACTTAATGGGATGAACGGAGAAATCATAGTCAACGGGGAAATTTACGACAATGTAATGCCATCTCACCAATTTCTGACCGATGAACAAATCGCTACAGTATTGACATACATCAGACAAAATTTTGAAAACAATGCGCCCGAAATCACCATTGATATGGTCAAAAATGCGAGACAGCCTTCCCCTTGACTTACTACATTACTGGATCAGCTCCATCAAGGCCAGGTACCCGGTATAAGAAATCAGACAAGAAAATATAAAAGCAGCGACAAGGCCGGTGTTTAAAAGTATCCCGGCCTTATGAATTCCCATCCACTTTTTTTGGTTCACCAAATAAAAAATACATCCAATTACCAAAGGCAATACAAATACCGCAGCCACCTGGGTGAGGATTTGTGCAAATATAGGGTTGGCTCCCAAAATCGGAACTGTTAATCCTACAAGACTAGCGATTCCGGTCAGCACCTTGAATCTGAGAGAACCCGTGTCCAAATTGCCTTCCTGGTAGTCCGCCACCAAGAGGGGGGCAACCATTAAAATAGGAAAGACCGAAGACAAACCGGCACTCAAAGCCCCTGTCATAAAAACAGCCACTGCAAATTTACCGGCCACAGGCTCCAGGGAATAGACCATATCCATCACCCTTTCTATGGTTTTCCCCTCTGCATACAATGCCCCGGTGGCAGCAGCCATTACCGCAAAATTGATGACCAGCATTAAAACCGCACTTATCCAGGCATCCTTGGATTGTTCTTTGGTGTTTTCGACCGTCCAGCCTTTGCCCCTCATTAATAAGGGCCTGACCACAAAGGTGGGGGCCGCCATGGTGGTCCCTACAAAAGCCGCTACCAGCAATTTTCCCCCGGCCACCTCGGGAATCGTAGGCCATAATCCCTTGACCATCTGGGCTGGATCAGGTAGAACCACAAACATGGAAATGATAAAAGAAACACCCATTAAAGTCACGAAAACAATCAAAACCTGTTCAAAAAAGGAATATTTACCTACCCATAAAAGCGAATACATGATCAAAATCAAAACGATGGCAATCCCCAATACCGGCCAATAACTGTCTCCCGCCAATCCTGGAAAAAACAAGACCACCATCTCGTAAATGGCATGGGCACTGAGGCCCAGAATGCCTGAAAGGGAATTCCATTGGGCCAGGATAATGCCCCCCACTACCAAAAACGAAATCAACCTCCCCCATTTTAATTTGGTTCTAAAGCTGTAAATGGAAGTCTGTCCGGTCACCACAGCATACCGCCCGTATGCTTCCATCAATACCCAGGAGAAAACACAGCTTAATACCAAAACCCATAGTAGCTGCATCCCAAATTGGCTCCCTGCTTTGGACATAGAGGTAACACTTCCGGTTCCTACGGTATATCCAATACAAAATATCCCGGGTCCGATGCCAATCAACCAAATCCATATTTTCTGAAAAATGTTATTTTTAGCGGGGCTACCTTTGGTTTCCATAAATTTTTATTTTGGCCTGATCGGTTTTATCCTGTTAATTTGGAAATTTAAATCAGTAATTAAAAGGGAAAATACAGATAGCTTATATTTTTATAAAATAAGCCTTTGTTAAGATAATTTTTTTTGCAATATTTCCATGGTACAACACCAAAAATAAGGTTTTTAGGTGACCTGTCACCTAAAAACCTTATCCAAAGGCTCAATATGCACTACCGGATTTCCGAAATATCCCTTACTTGTTTTAAACCATCTATCCTGTTGCTTTTCTTCTTGTCCTTTGGGATAAATGCCCAGCAGGTCGAATTGTTGTTGAAAGGGGGCCATGTCATTGACCCTAAAAACAACCTTGATGAGACAATGGACATCGCCATATCGAATCAAAAGATTTTTAAGGTAGGGAAAAACCTTTCTGAAGAAGGGGCCGCCAGGGTAATTGATGTTACCGGATATATTGTGACCCCAGGTTTAGTGGACATGCACGTCCATGTTTTCCATGGGACAGATCCTTTGTCCTATATTGCTGGTGGGCGGACCAGCCTCCCACCAGATGGATTTACATTCCGTGCCGGAGTGACCACGGTAGTGGATGCCGGATCTTCCGGTTGGAGAAATTTCCGTGATTTTAAGCAGCAAACCATTGATAAATCCCAAACCAGAATACTGGCTTTATTGAACATTGCCGGAACCGGTATGTATGGGAGATTTGAAGAGCAGGACCTGATGGACATGAACCCTACCATGACCGCCCATATGATCAAAAGGCTGTTTCCTGATATCTTAGTAGGTATTAAGTCTGCCCATTACTGGGGAGACTTCAGCCAAGTGGACAGAGCCGTGGAGGCAGGCAACCTGGCCAATGTCCCGGTCATGGTGGATTTTGGAGAACACCAACCCCCCAATTCCATTGAAGACCTTTTCATGAAGCACTTAAGGCCCGGGGATATTTTCACCCACACCTTTTCGTATGGTCCTGATAACAGAGAAACCATCGTGGATGAAACCTTAAAGGTCAAATCTTTTGTTTTTGCGGCACAGAAAAGGGGAATCATCTTCGATGTAGGCCACGGGGGAGGGGCTTTTTCATTCAGGCAGGCCATTCCTGCGATCCAACAAGGATTTCTGCCGGATGTGATCAGCTCCGACCTACACAAAGACAGCATGAACGGGGGATTCAAAGACATGACCAACCTCCTTTCTAAGTTCCTTAACATGGGTCTGTCCCTTCAGGAGGTGATTCACCGTGCTACATGGAATCCTGCCCAAGTGATCAACAGGCCTGATCTGGGTAATCTGGATGTAGGATCTGAAGCGGATATAGCGGTCTTTAACCTACGGGAAGGCAACTTTGGATTTCTGGACATCCGCAGGACCAAAATAACTGGAGACAAAAAACTGGAGGCTGAACTGACTTTGAGAGCAGGCCGCATTGTATGGGACCTCAATGGCATCAGTGCGCCCAACTGGGAAACAGAAATCGGACAAAAATAAAAAGTAAATCGTTCACAAACATTTCTTATTTATCTGGATGAAAATATACCTCATCATTGGCGTTTTCCATTGGCTGTGCCTGAGCATGGTTCAGGCACAACAATTTGATATGTTGATCAAGGGAGGTTACCTTATTGATGAAAAAAACGGCGTCGCAGAAATCATGGATTTGGCCATTTCAGATGGAAGGGTAGCCCTGGTTTCCCCCGCAATACCTGAAAAACAGGCCAAAAGATCCATAAATGCACAGGGATTGCTGGTTTGTCCCGGAATCATTGATCCACATACCCATGTATTTGTTGGCAGCCAGAAAGGTACTTTTGCCGATGGCTTTTCCAGTGTTTCTCCGGATGATTTTTCTTTCCGCTCCGGGGTGACCACGGTGGTAGATGCGGGCACCTCAGGCTGGAGGAATTTCGAAACCTTTAAAAAAAACGTGATTGACCTTTCCCAAACCCGGGTATTGGCATTCCTCAATATTGCGGGAACAGGTATGAGTGGAAGACCCGGGGAAGAGAACACCGAAGACATGGACCCTGAAATGGCCTATCAGACCCTTCAAAAATACCCGGAAATCCTTGTGGGCATAAAAATCGGCCACTTCACAGGCACATCGTGGAGGCCTTTTGACCTGGCCCTGGAAGCTTCCGAAAAAGCCGGCCTGCCCCTTTTGGTGGAATGCCATTTGCCCGAATATTCTTTGGAAGAGCAGCTCGCCAGGATGCGGCCCGGAGATATCATTACCCACAGTTACGAGGAAATAGCCGAAAGAATGCCCATTGTAGATGAGCAGGGAACACTGCGCGACTTTGTCAAAGACGCTCAAGATAGGGGAATTCATTTTGATGTGGGCCATGGAGGTGCGGGCTTTTGGTTCAGCCAGGCCTTACCTGCCTTCCGGCAGGGACTTTGGCCCAACTCCTTTGGAACGGATTTACACCGATTCAGCATGAATTCAGGTATGAAAAACATCCTTAACGTCATGTCCAAATTTGTGAACATGGGGATGGAACTGGAGGAAGTGATCAAAAGGGCCACCTGGCAAACGGCAAAGGCCATAGGAAGGAAAGATTTAGGACAGCTGGGCAGGGGCTCCGTGGCCGATATTGCCTTGATAAGGGTTGTGGAAGGAGATTTTGGATTTATTGATGCCGGCGGCAACCGGCTGGCTGGAATTTATAAGTTAGAAGCAGAACTGACCATCAAAGGAGGACGCATCGTCTATGACCTGAATGGACTGGCTGCAAAACCATATCAACATAGCAAATGGACAGAAGAGAAGTAATTAAAAATTTAGCCATCTTTCCTTTGGGAGGCAGTCTGATGGGCATGGCCCCGGCTTTTAAAGGAGGAGAAAAGGCCAATGAATTCAGGGGCCCGCTGGCCCTGGATGAAAACATATACCGTTCATTGGGGGTGGAGCCCATCATCAATTGCAGGGGAACTTTTACCATTATTGGAGGCTCCATTGAGAGGCCGGAAGTACACCAGGCCATGGCTGCGGCAGCAAAAAACTTTGTACAGTATGATGAGCTGGCCTTTGCCATAGGAGAAAGACTGGCGGAAATCACCAAAGCAGAATTCGGGATCATTACCGCAGGCTGTGCCGCCGCCATGAAACATGCCACAGCCGCCTGTGTAACGGGGGGCAATCCTGAAAAACTGTTAAGGATTCCTGACCTGACAGGCATGGATAAAACCGAAGTAATCGTACCCGTGCATTCAAGGAATGTATATGACCATGCGGTAAGGAACATAGGAGTAAACCTCATAGAGGTAGACAGCCCTGAAGCCCTGGAAAAAGCCATCAACCCCAGAACCGCCATGATTTATCTGATCTCTAACCGGGGATCGGCTACCGGGCAGCCACTTTCACTGGAAGTTATTGCGGAAATCGCCGGAAAAGAGGATATTCCCATTTTAATGGATGCTGCAGCCGAAAACCTTACCATTCCCTGCGTTCATTTTGAAAGGGGGGCAACCATGGTCGCCTACAGTGGGGGAAAAGCCATCTGTGGCCCTCAATGTGCGGGTTTACTTTTAGGAAAAAAAGACCTGATGCTGTCCGCCTGGCAGGCCAGTTCACCGCATCATGGCCCTGGAAGAGACAATAAAGTAGGTAAGGAAGAGATGCTGGGGATGCTGGCAGCCGTTGAAGCCTGGACCCAAAGGGACCATGAAAGGGAATGGGATCGGTGGATGGTATGGTTGGACTCCATAGCGAAAAGGGTCACCCAAATCAAGGGCATCAGCCACCAGATCAACCAGCCTTTTGATCTGAACAACAGGGCTCCGGTACTCGAGGTCATGTGGGACCCGGGTCAGTTTCATATAAACGGTGCCGAGGTGGCGGAGGAATTCGGCAAGACCAAGCCAAGGATAGCCATTGGCAGCAGGGATCAGGAAGGTTTGACTTCCATTACCGTAAGCCCCAACCAAATGCAGGAGGGAGAAGCAAAGGTAGTGGCAGACCGCCTTTATGAAACTTTATCTAAAAAAAGGGCCCCCCAATCAGAAAATATGGCGGCTCCTTCAAAAAACCTCTCAGGCCGATGGGAAGTTGAACTCAGTTATTTTAGCAGCAAAAGCAATCATCAATGGATATTAGAGCAAGAGGGAAACTGGTTGAATGGCCTTCATATCAGTGATTTTTCCAGCCAGGACATCTATGGTACCATGGAAAAAGATGAAATCAAATTAAGAAGCAATTTCAGAAAACCCGGGGATGCCATCACCTTTATGTTTACAGGAAAAACCACGGGAAATGAATTGACAGGAGAAGTTTTTATGGGAGAGTACCTGACAGCCACCTTTAAGGCCCAAAGAAGTACCGGCCAGGGCCGTAAAGAAAAAATCATGGTCCCTTCAGGCCCTCCATTGGCCACTTGATCTGCCATCTTCCAGAACACCCTTTTAACTCATCAAAAAACCTTTAAAAAAGTAAATGAAATGAAAAATCAGTTAATCACTTTCCTATTGTCCCTCATTTTCCTCATTGGATGTGGGCAAAACACCCCAGACTCAACTGAAGAAGATGTAAAAATACCGGCTGAATCGGGAAATGGAATCGATGCAGAAAAGCGGATTGAGGATGCCGGCATCACCTTGATCATGCCCAATCCACCGACTGCCAATTACTTAAAAGCCAAAAGGGTAGGCAATATGGTTTACCTGGCTGGCCACGGACCAGACAGGCCCGATGGCAGTCAGGTCATCGGAAAATTGGGCAGTGACCTGAGTTTGGAAGAAGGTGTAGAAGCGGCCAGGTTTACAGGTATTTCTCTGCTATCTTCCCTGAAAGCCGAAATCGGCGATTTAAATAAGGTGAAAAACATCGTCAGGGCACAGGGAATGGTCAATGCCGACCCTTCTTTTATACAACATTCCCAGGTCATCAATGGCTTTTCGGACCTTATGGTGGAAGTATTTGGAGAAAAAGGCAAACATGCCCGGGCAGCCATTGGCATGAGTTCTCTTCCCAATAATATTGCCGTTGAAATTGACATGATCGTAGAAATTACTGATTGACAGCTGGTTAATAATAAAGAAAAAACCTGATTAAAAAACATGGCTCAGGAGAAATCAATTTAGCCCGTTTTTTGATAGAAGGAATAGCATGAAGCACCCAACATTAGGGCTGTTTTCATGTTTTATTCGTGTATTTCGATATTTCCCAACCTGAACTGAAAGAATTAATGCCTATTCTGACCGAAAAGAGACCCCAAAGAAAAGCATCCCTTTCTCAGCGTTTTACGGATTGCCGCCAACTAACAGAGGCCATCTGTACTCCTTTGGAAGTGGAGGATTATGTACCCCAACCCATGGTAGACGTTTCTCCCCCCAAATGGCACCTGGGTCACAGCTCCTGGTTTTTTGAGCAATTTGTACTGGTGCCGAATGTTCCTGGTTATACAATTTTCCATGATGATTTTGCCTATCTTTTTAATAGCTATTATAACCATGCCGGTAACCGTGTTTTGAGACCAAACAGGGGATTAATGAGTCGACCACCAGTCCGGGAGATTTTTGCGTACAGGCAACATGTGACGGAAGCACTTTTGGAATATTTAAAAGATGGAGTTCCCGAAAACGTTTTGGACATTATTGAACTGGGCATCAATCATGAACAACAACACCAAGAACTTTTACTTTACGACATCAAATTTATTTTGGGAAACCAGCCCACCTTTCCGGTTTACGGAGCGGGATACGAACTGCGTGAAAATACCGCTAAATGTGAATTTATACCCTTTCAGGAAGGTCTGTATGGAATAGGAGCAAAGGAAAATGGATTTTGTTATGACAATGAATTGGGGAGGCATCAGGTTTTTCTAAAGCCCTTTGAAATCGCCAGCCAATTGGTGACAAATGGCGAATACATTGAATTTATAGCTGATGGGGCTTATTCTGACTTTAACCTTTGGCTTTCGGAGGGATGGGACCACCTCCATAAAACTCAACAAAAGGCTCCTTTGTACTGGCATAAAGTGGAGGGAAAATGGCACCATTACACCCTTAATGGGTTTAAACCCATTCATCCTCAGCAACCGGTACAACATGTTAGTTTTTATGAGGCTTTGGCTTTTGCAGAATGGAAAGGCATGCGATTGCCCACCGAATTTGAATGGGAAGAAGCGGCAGATCAAATTCAGTGGGGGCAGTTGTGGGAGTGGACGTACAGTGCCTACCAGCCTTATCCTGGTTTTAAAAAAGCTCCCGGAGCCTTGGGAGAATACAATGGTAAATTCATGATCAACCAACAGGTGCTTCGAGGAGCTTCTTTGGCCACCTCACCCGGGCACAGCAGAAAAACTTACAGAAACTTCTTCGCTACCCCTTCAAAATGGATTTTTTCAGGAATCAGACTGGCCAGATAAAATGACCCAATACCAAATCAGTGACTTCGAAAAAGAAGTTCTTAAAGGCCTAAGCGCCCCAAATAAATACCTCCTTTCCAAATATTTTTATGATGAGGAGGGATCCCGGATATTTCAGGAGATCATGAGGATGGAAGAATACTACCTGCCTTCTTGTGAAACCGAAATCCTTCAGGAACAATCAGCAGATATCATAAAATGTCTTCCTTTCGACCAACTTGACATCATCGAACTCGGTGCAGGGGATGGAAGCAAAACCGTGTTTTTGTTGGAAAGCTTCGTCAGGTCTGGGAAAATACTGAATTACTTGCCTATGGATATTTCTCCTGATATTTTGGAAGTAAATAAAAAAAATATCCATCAGGTATTGCCTAACCTACCTATTCGTACCATTGCGGGCGATTATTTTCATACTCTGGAACAAATAAAATCGCGCCCTTACCCCAAGATTATCTTATTTATGGGGAGCAATATTGGTAATTTTAAGGGTGAAAATGCCATTGAATTCATAAAATTCATTCATGCCCACCTTCAACCCGACGATTTTTTTCTTCTCGGAGTGGATTTAAAAAAGCACCCAAAAACCATCCTGGCCGCATACAATGATCATCAAGGGATTACCAAAAGGTTTAATTTAAATCTATTAAAGCGGATCAACAGAGAATTGGATAGCAACTTTGACCTTCAAGCTTTCGATCATTATTGTTGCTATGACCCGGTTTCCGGGACTGCTTCCAGCTACCTGGTCAGTCTCAAGCGGCAAAAGACATTGGTTTGTCAAAGGGAATTTGATTTTCGAAAAGATGAGGTGATCCATATGGAAATTTCTCAAAAATACAGCCTGGAAGATCTTGATCAAATGGGCCAAAAAACAGGGTTTTCATGGGACAGGCACTTTTTAGACAAAAAAGATTACTTTTCTGTAAGCCTTTTTAAAAAATA
>JBBDSB010000306.1:0-7140 GCA_040905205.1 Cyclobacteriaceae bacterium | reverse complement strand
GAATAACATCTGGGGATTCCAGCTTAGGCACAACGGACAGTGGTACGGTTCTGAGGCGAACGACCTTGGGTTTTCTGTTGCACCCATGGAACCCGGAACCGGCTTCCCTGGTATTGGCAGTGACAGAATCCGACCCTACCAACCATGGATGCCTTCACTGCACCAATTCCGGGTAGGCGGTACCGGGATTTCCGGACTTGCTTTTCCCGATGACAGTTCCGGATCGTTTCCTGATGAGTGGAACAATGTTGCTTTTTTGGCGAATCCGATTACGAGTACAATTAATTCGGTAAGAATTGTAAGAAACCCTGACGGCAGCGTCACCGCCGAGCATCTCGAAGACCTATTGGTTTCGGATGATGATTGGTTCCGTCCCGTCAATATGGAATTCGGGCCTGATGGAAGCCTATACATTGCCGACTGGTACAACAAAATTATATCGCATAACGAATTGCCCACTACCCACCCTGACCGTGATAAATCCCATGGAAGGATTTGGAGGATCAGCCACGTCAGCCAGCAACCAAGAGAAATCCCGGATTTCTATACCATGAAAACCGAGCATCTTGTGGGTTACCTAAGTTCACCCTCTATTTGGGCCAAAAGGGCTGCCTGGCACCAAATAGCTGACCGTCCAGCTTCGGAAACCAAAAAGCTGTCAAAAAGCCTTGTAAATCTAGCCGGTGACGCATCAATGGATGAAATCACCCGAATTAATGCCCTGTGGTCTCTTGAAAGCATCAGGTATTACGATGAAAAACTAATGGTTTCCCTTATTCATGATCCTATGGATAATTTACGCCGGGAATCTATCCGTTCACTGGTAAGTTTCAACCTGAAACCCGCCCAGGTTTCCCGGAAATTAAAAGGTTTGATAGAAGATCAAAATGCGATGGTCCGGTCTCAGGTAACCCGCACCTTGTCGGAAATGAACGGGGCATATCCCGGTGCCATTGAAATTTTACTTCAGGCCGCAAAGCCGGAACTTCCGGGCAATGAAATGGGAGGGTCTTATGAAAGAAGGTTCGAACGTTTCCTGGCACGAAAGGCCTTGGAACAATATCGGGAAGAATTACAGCGCTTTCTCAACTCTCCGGCATCTGATGCCATTCCCGTTGAAAACCTGCTTTGGGGAATACAGGCCTTGGCCCGGGAACAAAAGGAATTTTATTTTCTAAAGCTTTGGCCGAAGTCCGGGATTACCAAACTGAACGAATCCAACTTTATCAGCATCGCTGGGATGCTGGAAAACAAAGCTGTTTATGACCTTGTCAAACCTGTTCTACAAAATCCTGCTTATGCTTCGGAATACATCAATTATTCGCTGAAAAACCAATCACTTGTCCAATCGGACTTGCTTTCCGAGTTACTTGAAGTCCCCGTTGAGCATCTTTTCAAAAACGGTTCGGGGGCGGAAATTGATCTGGCACTGGATGCCGTTGGCAGGTTTACGATTAAAAATGCTCAAAAGAACATCGTGGACTTGATCCATGAAGATTTGCCAGAGAAAACCATGGGCCTGGTCTTGAAAGCCTTGGAAACGGATGTATTTACTAACCAGGACGTTTTCAACAAGATTTTTCAAAACGAAAATTTCACATTTGAAATCCGGTCAATTGCCCTCCACAATATTTCAAAAGCCAATCTTAGAGCGGGTCTGGAGGGTTTGCGGGAATGGGCTACACAATTGGATCATTTCCAAAAATCCAATTTAGTCAAGCTTTTCTCTGGCTCAAAACATGGATCAGGTATTTTGAAAGAATTGTATGCCCAGGGTCTTTTGGATATTACCACCTTTGATCTTTCCAGTGCTGAAACAATATTAAATCACCAGGCTTCCGATCCCCGAGGTAAGGAAATTTATAACAATATATTGGCCATTGAGGAGGAGGAAAAGCATTTTCTGGAAGAGCGGCTTTCCAACCTGACCGCAATTATTGAAAGCACTAAAGGCAATGCCGTCAAAGGAAAGGCAATGTTCCAAACATGCCTGATGTGTCATAGGGTTGGCAATGAAGGACAGGATTTTGCGCCCGCATTGGATGGCTCCGCAAACCGGGACACAGAGGCTTTACTTACCGCAATCCTGGATCCGGATGCTGCGGTCGAATCCAATTATGCCATCTTTAGGGTAACCAAAAAAGACGGGGGTAACATCGAAGGTTATTTGGTGAAAAGAGACGAATCGGGGACTACCATAGGATTTATGGGGGGAAGTGAGATGTATATCCAGGCAGATGATATTAGAAGCCAGGGGTTTTTGGGAGGACGCTCCTTCATGATGAAGGGATTGATTGATCACTATACCGATAATCAAATTGCAGATCTTTTTGCATATATTAATACGCTTAACTAATAATTTACCAAGTAAATAAAACAAAATATGGTAAGACACTTTGGAGTTTTTAAGTTTAAAACAGAAATAACGGAAGGTCAGATAGAAGAATGTTTCCGTACCATGAAAGCAATGGTAGGCCAAATCCCGGGATTATTGGACATGGAATATGGTCCTTATGACGGAAATGAAGGGATGAATGAAGATTTCACCCACGGTTTCATCATGACTTTCGATTCACCCGAATCAAGGGACAGCTACCTTCCGCATCCGGTTCATGAAAAAGTCAAAGAACTCGTGGTCCCCAGGCTAGAGCGGGTGGTCGTTTTTGATTTTGTGGTTTAGGATGACTGCAAATAAAAAATCCATTCTGATAATTGGCTGTTTCGACACCAAGGAGGAGAATTTTAACTTTCTCCGGCAATGCCTAATCTCCCTAGGGGATACGGTGCTAACCATGAATACTGGGGTCATGGGATCCACCACACTTTTTCCTGTCGATATCGAATCAGATGTGGTCGCCCTCAAAGGAGGCCACAATATCGGTACCCTGAGACAAAAAAAAGACCGGGGTCATGCCGTGGAAGTGATGGGAAAGGGCGCGGGCAAATTGGTTTCCATGCTTTTGAAAGAAGAAAAGATCAATGCGGTCATCGGTATGGGAGGTGGTGGAGGTACTTATATAGCCTTGGCTGCCATGCAGGCTTTGCCCCTTGGTTTTCCAAAGCTTTGTATTTC
This sequence comes from Cyclobacteriaceae bacterium, assembly GCA_040905205.1. Lineage (GTDB taxonomy): Bacteria > Bacteroidota > Bacteroidia > Cytophagales > Cyclobacteriaceae > Cyclobacterium. Next base: position 4,067 of record JBBDSB010000306.1, on the reverse strand, counting down.
CACATTGGCAGCAAAGGACGTCACCCGGCAGGTCGGCATGAAGGATATATTGTTGATGCCTTCAGTGGTAGACGTGGCCGGCTTGAACAAGATCAGCCGTCCCATCATGAAGAATGGGGCCGCAGCTGTTTCCGGAATGGCCAAAGTGCATTTGGAAGCCGATGAAAAATCCCTGGGCACTATAGCTATCAGCATGTTTGGCAACACCACCGCCTGCGTTGACGAATGCACAAAACTCTTGGAGGGAAAAGGGTATGAAGTCATGGCATTCCATGCCAACGGGCTCGGGGGAAATGCGATGGAAACCCTGATCAGGGAAAATGTCTTTGTTGGAGTCCTGGACATCACGACCACCGAGCTGGCCGATGAATTATGTGGAGGCATATGCAGTGCAGGCCCCGGGCGCCTTACGGCTGCCGTTGAAATGGGTATTCCCCAGGTGGTGGTACCGGGTTGTCTGGACATGGTCAACTTTGCACACCAGGACACCGTTCCGGAGCAATACAAAGAGCGGCAGCTTTACAGCTGGGCACCTGATGTCACCCTGATGAGAACCGATGCGGAAGAAAATATAAAATTGGCAAAAATGATTGCCCAAAGGTTAAGCCCATCTACCGTACCGGTTTCGGTTTTGCTGCCCCTTAAAGGCCTGTCCCAAATTGATGCGGAAGGCGGTATTTTTCATCATCCTGAAATCAACAGGGTTCTATTCGACACTTTGAAGCAGCAGCTGAAGGATCATGTGAAGGTGGTGGAGATTGATGCCGATATCAACGAAAAATCTTTTTCCGAATCGGCAGTCCATATTTTGTTGGAGAATATTGAAAACCAAGCTCTAGGGGCATAGAAAAGACATCCGTTTGGATTAAAATAAAAATTCATCGAAAAAATAAATCAAAAGCGTATTATGGCCAATCCATGGACAGGTAAGGGGAATCCCTACACAAGACAGGAAGTTAGGGACAGGTTACAAAAAGTGATCGATCAGAAAAATGCGATTATTGCTGCGGGAGCCGGAACAGGCATCAGTGCCAAATTCATTGAAAAAGGTGGTGCGGATCTGATCATCATCTATAATTCCGGTCGATTCAGGATGTCGGGGCACGGATCCACCGCCGGCCTGATGGCCTACGGGGATGCCAACGCAGTGGCCATGGAAATCGGGGAATTCGAGGTGCTTCCCGTGGTTGAGGAGATCCCGGTGATTTGCGGGGTACATGGTTCGGATCCGCGCCGCAGAATCTGGCACCACCTGTTGAAGGTGAAGGAAATGGGCTTTTCGGGGATAAACAATTTCCCTACCCACTGCATTGTCCCAAAGCGTTCCCTCAGAGTCGAATTGTTGACGATCCAATTAATTTCATTGATATTGCTCCCACAATACTTGATTTGACAAATACGGATGCAGATGGAATGTTGCCCATGACGGGAAAAAGTATCCGGAATATTTTGGAATCTTCCAGAGAGGGCACGGTGAATCCATTAAGGCAATACGTCTTTTCCGGACGCGAACGGCACTCCTCATCCCGTTATCAGAATTGGGGATATCCTCAACGTGCAATCAGGGACCAGAACTATTTATTGATTTGGAACATAAAACCGGATCGCTGGCCGGCAGGTGCACCCCAAGCGATAGATCCGGACCATGAAAACGAGCTACTTCCTTTATATGGCATTGATCAAAATGGAGTGCACCATCCAGGTTGGGCATTTACAGATGTTGGAGCTACGCCTACCAAATCCTACCTTGTAGATAATCTTGCCGATAAAGAAATATGGCCATTTTTTAGGGCCGCCTTCGAAAAGAATCCTGAGATACTTCTTTATGATATTAAATCAGATCCAGATTGCATGAACAACCTAGCAGATGATCCTGATTTTGCCGAAATCAAAAAAGAAATGCAGCAGGAGTTGATCAATGAATTGAAAGAAACCTAAGACCCCCGTGTGGTTGGTCCCGATCCGGAAGTTTTTGATTCTTACCTGCGTTATATGCCCATGAGGGAGTTTCCAAAACCAATAGAAGGGAGTACGTTGAAATGATTACTAATTCATTTTTAAGAAAGGTCGTTTTTATAACCATTTTATCCTTCCAATTTTCAGATGGGGGGCTATGGGCACAGGTAGCTTCTCAGGAAAGACCCAATGTGCTGTGGATCACCTGTGAGGATATATCAGCCCCTATCTGGGTAGTTATGGCTTCGAGCAGGCTTATACCCCAAATTTGGACTGGCTGGCCAAAAGGTCCATCCAGTACAGTCATGCTTATGCCAATTCACCTGTCTGTGCGGTGGCAAGGGCGACCATTCTTTCCGGGATGTATGCCTCGACCACGGGTACCTATCAAATGCGCACCAGGGTGCAGTTGCCGGAGCAAATCCCCGCTTACCCCAAAATAATGCGGGAGACAGGGTACTATTGTACCAGCGCATAATCGATGATGCAATTTCCCTTTTCCCTGAAAGAAGAAAGGTTGATTGAAAGAATCAATTAATGGCTGAAATCTGGATAGAATTATCTCTCAATGAATCATTTCGAAATTGGATCCTCTTTTTTTCTGTTAGAAGGGGCAAACACTAAGTTGCCTTTTGGCTTTGTTTGGAAAAAAAGGAAAGCACCATTTTTTCCACAAAAACGCACTTTTTTTTACTTTAAAAGTCCTTAAATCAGTATATTTAAACCATGGAAGGCAAAAAACCAGATATAGTCAATGAACCGGATTTGGAATATAGCAACCATTCCTATGCCGACTACCTGACATGGCAGATGGAGGAAGTGGTAGAACTGATCAAAGGGAGAATTTTTAAAAAGGCAGCAGCTGCCCCAAAACGTATCCATCAGCGGATTTCATTAAAATTGGCTGCCAAACTCTATTTTTTTTTGGAAGACAAACCATGTCAAGTATACGATGCACCATTCGATGTGCGGTTTCCGAAAACATCCAAAGCAGATCATCAAATCCACGATGTGGTTCAGCCAGATATCTGCGTGATTTGTGATCCCGAAAAATTGGATGACCGGGGCTGCATCGGAGCCCCGGACTTGATTGTGGAAATCCTGTCTCCCAGCAATAGTAAAACCGAATTGAAGCATAAGTTCAAGCTTTATGAGTCCAATGGGGTCCGGGAATATTGGATCATTCATTCTGAAACGCAGGATTTACTCATCTATAGCCTCACAAACGGAAAATATGTCCCCTCCCTGCTGTTTACATCCGGTGATGTTGTGGAATCAAATGTAATCAAGGGGTTTAAACTGGACTTGGAGGAGTTTTTTGGGGATATCGAATAGTGGTTAAAACAAATAGTTAATTTTTATCCATAAAGCAAGCAGAAAAATAATAAATTGATGAAGGTCCAAAATGGCATACTTTTTTAAATTCTCCTTGGCATTTTCCTATTGACGGGTAGCTTCCTGGCATAGCTCGTTTCTCTTCATTAATTTTAAGAAACGCACATTGATTTCCTATCAAAGGGAGTTCAGGGTAAGATCATCTTAAAAGAATCAACTAAATCGTCAAGCGAATGGTAGGAAACAATATTTCCAGAAAGGTATTTTAGAATGGGAGATATTTTTCCTAAATGATCTAGATATCCCCAAACCCGCAGCTTTTTCTGAACTTACTTACCAATTTAAGCTTAAATATTATTTTTAAAAAATAGTATTAAGAATGTAAAAAATAGTAGAAGATAAACCCTTTAATTACTAATACATTTAATGATAAGTAGAAAAATAAAAAAATGTAGGTCTCCTAGAATAAGCTATATTTAATCGGGTTGTACTTAAAAACGCTTCTTTCTATAAACCATGATATAATAGAATAAATACGAGTTGAGCTGTTAAACTATGTGAAATATGAGAAACTTTACATCTAAGTATGTTAGTCGCGTGAGTAAATTATTCACCATCGTTTTGATCCAAAGCTTAACCATCAGTTATTTATGGGCTTGGAACGGTGAATTAAAAGAAATACATGCGGATCCAACGGTACCGGTTTTAATAAATGTAGATGTCACGATTTCTGGGACAGTAACAGATGGAAACGGTGAGCCATTGCCGGGAGTGAC
>JBBDSB010000305.1:0-7148 GCA_040905205.1 Cyclobacteriaceae bacterium | reverse complement strand
CTGCCTGGGTTACGCTATCCGGAATGGTATACCATCCATCTCTTATCACTCCTCCGGTATGGGTATGGGTCGCATTGATTATAATTTTTTTGGTATTTATCTGAGGGATGGCTTTGGCTACAGCTTCTCTGATCATATCCCTCAATTCGTAAGGAATGGTAACGAGGTCACAGGACACCAGCACACTATTCTTTTTTTGCCCATTTTCCATTTCATTTGATTCCAAGACTATCACATTGGCTGTTAACGGGGTTTCGGCTATTTCCGCTACCCGCAACCTCATCTGCCCATCAGCTGCCGCCGGCAGAGCTGGGGTAATATCTACCGAGGCCACTCCGACCAACAATTCCTGGCTTGGGGCAGCACTAAGATTGGTTTGGCAGGTGCCAAACAAGACCAAAAATGGAAAAATGAAATGGTGAAAATTTAATTCGACCCAATTTTTCTCCTTGTTAACTTTAACCATAAAGCTATGTTAATTTTTATTTCTTTGATCCTTGAATGTTATTTCTTGAAATCAAATTTTTACAAAATATACCTGAGTGACCAAATGGACTAATTGGAAGGTTCACTTTTCCATAGAGATTCTATCAATCCCAAAGTTTGGTCAACCAATTCCCGGCCTCCTTCTGGACCAATCAGGGTGCTGGCAGGTACCGCTCCATATGCGCCCCCGGCAATGGACCTTTTGGTGGGTAAATAGGAGCCGGATCCCGTAAGCTGAACGATAAATGTCTGAACTGCCGGGCTTCTTGCCTTCATCTGCATGCCATAATCAAGGTATAATTCAAATGGGTTGGTGGCGAAAACGGCATCCCCCACCCGTAACACATGGACTTCGACCGGCATTTTGGGTTCCTTTTTTTCCAATTCATATCTTTCCTTAACCACCAAGCCCCTTCTTAATCTGCTGTGGCTGATGGTAATATCCTTGTACCATCTGGGTTCTTTTATTTTTTCAGGATGTTTTTCGATATCATCCAGCATATCCTGATAGCGTTTTTGCCACAGATCCGCCTCCCTTTGGGCCTCTGCGACATCCTCCATGCTCAATAACCTTCTGGAAAGCTGTATGACTTCCATTCTGTGGGCAAACTCCGGACTCCAATCAATATATTCTTTCATTACCGGATAAATGGAAGTAACCCCATCGGCAATCCTTTGTGCAATCTGTTTCCTTTGCCCTAAACTTCCGCGTCCGGTTCCATCCTCTTCAAACCCCAATAAGCGTTGCATTCTTTCCTCCGCTTTTCCACCGACCATGACATGAGGAGATTGGTCTCCCGCTGCACTTGATTGGCCCAGGACATAGATGTCATTTCCATACCGCCTTTGTAATTCCAGCCGGGTATCATGCCAAAAATCTCCTGACAATTTATAGGATTGTTCACTTACCTGAGAAGGTGCTGCCACATTGATGATCAGCCCGGTCAATTTCCTGTTTTCATCCCAAAAATACATCAGGTTAAGACTGTGGTCTTCATGTCCTTCTATATGGCTGAAGTCCGGATCATTGGTATTCCCATACATAACAGATTTTTCTGTATGAAGTGCCTGTAGTCGGTTCAACCCCACTACGGCATGGGAAAGCCCCAAGCTTACCCCCCCCAGCTTTCTACTGTTCCAGGCTTCAACGGTTGCCTTTGCGATGCGATCAGCAGCAAAATCAATGTATTCGGCTGGCTGTATGGCATCACCTCCTGAAGCCATTTTTTCTAAACTTACCCCATAAACCTGCTCAATTTTATCAATGGAGGAAACCATGGGTGCAGCATGGGTATGCGTGGCGTTGATGATGATTTGATCGGGGGAAAGGGTAGGTTCCAACTGCCCCACCTGATCCCTGATTTTATCCCTGATATTGGCAGAACTTCTTGTTCCATCACTGATCCCTACCAGGTCACAACTGATCAAAATGGCTTTTCGGGAAGAGCTTCCATTTCCCGACTCCATGGCCAAAACGGTGGCCGTCACAGGATCTAAAACCCCTTCTGATAACCGGGCATGAAATTGCCCGGCTATCAAAACAGGTTGACCAGGAGTAATGTCTGCCATGGCCCAACCTACTCTAAAAGTTTCATCATCGTTGATATCATTGGCCATAATAGGAGGAACTGTGAAGGCCAACCATACCATACAAAACATTAACTTTTTAAGAGAAACCATGCTGCAGATTTTATATATTAATTTGATTATTAATATTAAAGGTTAAAGGATGAAATCCCATTCTTAAACAACGCCGGATTTGACATGGTTATTGCCAACCGGGGTTTTGCTCTAATTGTGGGTTTAAGGCGATCTCCTGAACCGGTAAGGGATACAGGTACAACTTATCGTCCCACTGCCGGGTATTGCCTGGATAAATCACCCTGTAACCATCGCTTTCGGGATCATACGCACCCAAATAGGTCATTGGCTTTTCAAGCAATCTTCCTGCCTTCCATCTCACAATATCCTCCCAACGAGTACCTTCACCGGCTGTTTCTATCCTTCGTTCTCTTCTGATTTCGTTGATTAATGGAGAAACAGGCACCTCCCAATCAGGCCAGTTAGGATCCTCAAACCCCACATCCACCGTTAAATGGGGCATTCCAACCCTGTCCCTTAGCAAGTTGATGGAATTATCCAGCACTTCCTGGGTAGCTTCACCCAATTCGGCTTTTGCCTCCGCATAAGTCACCAATAATTTTCCGAACCTATAGGTGAATACGTCAATGGTAGTCTGGTGCTGTAAGCGGTCCACTTCATAGGGGGAATACCCTTTTGTAATATAATAACTGGTCGTTACATAATTATTATCAAATTCAGGCATATCCCGGTAATCCACATTTCCATCTTGATAGATCCGATAGGGTCGGTCAGGGACATAAATAGATTGCTTCATCCTTGGATCCCTGTTTTGAAATTCCATTTCAAATTCTCCCTGGTCACCTTGATATAACGGGCTTAAGGCAATGGGCAAACCATCTGCACTAAGATAGGTATTTACAAAATCTTTCGTATATCCTGTACCTTGCTCTCCCAATTGACGGACATTGTTGTGCATACGGATACCTTGCACCATTCTTTGGAAAAAGATTGCTTCGGAATTTCCATTTAAATTGTACTGGACAAACAAATCAAAATAATCCTGTTCAGGATTTCCGGTGGAATAAAGGCTGAACTTTCCAGAGTTAATGACTTTTTCTGCGGCATCGACCGATTCCCGAAGCATGGCTTCATGGTCCCCCAGCCCATGGTATTTTCGGAAGGTGCCTTCAAATAGGAAGGCTTCCGCTTTGAAGGTAAGCGCCGCATATTTGGTCAGGCGGCCCTCTCCTGATTCTTCAGGAAGGTGTTCGATGGCAAAATCCAGATCTGCCACCAAATTGTCAAACACGGTCTTTCTCGAATCCCTGGCTTTGAACAATCCTTCTGAATCAATTTGAAGGTCAGCATCATACCAGGGAACATCCCCGTAGCGAACGACCTTTTCGTAGTAATAAAAGGCTTTGAAAAAACGGATTTCACCTTCGTACCTTAAAATAGAAGCATCTTTTTCCATATCTGCTATTCTGGCCAAGGCATAATTGGTTCTTCGGATGGGCAACCAATCACTTTTGCCCCAACCATCTCCAGTGGCCGGGATGACATATTCATTCCAGGAATAAGGATGTCTGTTTCCGGGTGCGTTGTTATCCGAAATATCATCGTACCGCCAATTATAATGGCGATCCCGAAGATCTTCATAGAATTGGTTGGCATACAACTCCAAATCCGTGGCGGTATTCCAAAATTGAATATCACTGATCTGGTCCAAAGGATATCTTTCCAAAAAGTCATCATTACAGGCAGATGCCGTAATCATTGACAATATTATTGCGAATATTTTTAGATTTTTCACGGTTTTCAAATTTAGAAATTGATGTTTGCACCTAAAGAGAATGAACGGTAAATGGGATAAAACTGGGCGCCGTTCATTTCCGGATCTGCTAAATTCTTGTATTTGTAAATACCGGTAACTTCCCATACATTGTTTCCCGACAAGTAGACCCTCACCATATTCATCTTAATCCGCTGTGTTATTGCCGGAGGTATGGTATAACCAATGGTCAATTGCTTCAGCCTCAAATAGGCAGCATTTTGCAAAAACCTTGTCTGAACCGCTGTTACATCTCTTCCTCCTGAGACCATTGGCCTGGGAAAATAGGCATCGGTATTTTCAGGCGACCACCAATCGGTCAAAAGCTTATTATGCGCAGTCCATTCACTTGTAAATCCTCCTAGCCAAAAACTGTTACTTAACCAAACATCTCTTTGTGCTACTCCCTGAAAGAAGATATCCAGGTCAAAATTTCTCCACTGAAAGTCAGATTTTAATCCATAACTGTAACGGGGCGTATTGTTTCCAATGATACTTCTATCCCCTGGGTTTTCCAAAGTTCCATTACCTGGAGTGATCCGATTATCCCCATCCAAATCTTCAAAGAGAAGGTCTCCCGCTTTTCTTTCGAAAGCGACCAGATTGGTATGATCCATTTCCTGCGCTTCATTGTCAGTTTGGGCAATACCCCTTGTCGTATATCCCCAGATTTCTCCTATATTTTGTCCTACATAATAATCCGCGAGCAGCCCGACCGGATTGCTGAAACGGGTAATTTCAGAGGTATAATCCGAAAGAATCAGGGTGACGCCCCACCTCAGATCATTGCTTTGCTGTCTCCATCCTACCGTAAGGTCCCAGCCAGTGGTTTTTAAATCGGCAGCATTTTCCCGGGGCTCATTTTCGGCCAAAACCGCCGGTAAGGTCTGCGACCTGGTCAACATATTTTTAGTGTCCCGCCTGTAAACATCGAATGAGGCATTCAACCTGTTTTCATACATGGTAAAATCCAATCCGAAGTTTCTTTGTGTGACCGTTTCCCAAGTCAGGGTTGGGCTGACCAATCCCGGGGCATAAACTGTCAAAGGCCTATCATCATTCAATAAATAATTTACGTTTCCTGAACGAAATGTTGCGATATAAGGATAATTGCCTGGTACGTTTTGATTACCCAAATTTCCATAGGAAGCCCGGATTTTAAACAGATCAAAAGTATTGTCCAGGCTGCCAAAGAAATTCTCATTATCAATCCGCCAACCCAAAGAAAGGGAGGGGAAAAAGGCAAAGCGATCATCTTTTGGAAATTTGGAGGAACCATCATACCGACCGTTAAATTCCAAAAGGAACCTGTCATCGTAGCTGTAATTAAAACGGGTAAAAGCACCACGAATAGCATACTGGGAAGCACCATCTCCAACATACCGTTCACCATAGGCCAGGTTCATAAAGGGTATGGTTTCTACGGTTAAGTTTTCCCTTTTGGAATTAAAGTACCTGGCATCCAGGTTTTCCTGGTTAAAACCAACCATAACCTTTACATCATGCTTGCCAAATGTATTGGCATAATCCGCATAGGCATTGATCACATAATATTTGTCATTGAAACTTCTTTTAGTAACCTGACTGGGATTGGTATAAGGAAAATAGCCACTGATGGAGCCATCCACAAAATACATGGGAAGGCGTTTCCAATATTCTTCTTCTTCCGTGTTTTTTATATTGGAAGTATATTCAAAATTAAATGTCATGTTATTGATCGGCGTAAGTTGTATGCTACCCGTCAGCCATGTATCATATATATCTCGTTTCCTATACCCAGCTTCGCGGTAGAATTGGACCATATTGGGAACAGAGCCAGCCGATGCATAATTTCCATCAGGCAAATAAACCGGCCAATTGGCCCATTGGTGCCATTGGAAGGGACTATTTCCTTCTGGATGATGGTTGGCGGAATTATTGGGCGGATAGACATGGTTGCTGTTGTTCATGGAAATTTTGGTACCAATCTTTACCCAATCCGTGATTTTATAATTCAAATTGGTCATGAAATTGTACCGATTGAATTTTTCATCAAATTGTTTGGCAATGCCTTCCTGGTACAGGTAATTCAAGGAAGTATAATAATCAAACCTTTCGTCTCCGCCGGATATTGATGCGGTATATTGGCTCATGGGGTAGCTGTCCCTCAACAATTCCCTGGGCCAATTGGTATTTCCGCTAAAAAGATATCGATTGGGGTTTTGTGGATCGGGGAAAGCACTGGGTTGGCTAGGATCATTATAATGGGCTCTAATTCTATCCTGGTATACTTCAGTGAATTGATAATAGGGCACCCCATTCCTTGCAATGTTGGCCGTGTTCATGTATTCCATTCTTTCCATGGCATCCATGGTCTCAAATTGAACCACTGGTGTGTTGACTGCAGAATTAAAGGACAAGGAAATGGTTGGTTTATCACTGGTGCTTCCAGATTTTGTGGTAATTAGAATCACCCCATATGCGGCACGAGCCCCATAAATTGCTGCTGAAGCAGCGTCTTTAAGCACTGAAATACTTTCAATGTCATTCGGATTGATCAAGTTAACATCCATAGGAACGTTGTTTACCAAAATCAATGGCTCACCCCCATTGATGGAAGTAAATCCACGGACATTGAAGGTAGCTCCCCCTCCCGGGGTACCTGTGTTTTGTGTGATATTTAAATTAGAAATCTGCCCCTGCAATCCCTGACCTATATTTGTAATGGGGCGGCTTTCCAAGACCTCTTTACCCACACTCGAAACCGCTCCGGTTAGGTTTTCTTTCTTTTGGGTTCCAAAGCCTGTGACTACCACTTCCTCCAAAGATCCAATATCTTCATTTAGGGTAACATTGATTACATTCTGCTGCCCTACTTCAATGCGTTGGGATTCAAAGCCAATAAAGGAAAAAACCAAGGTCGATCCTTCAGGAACGGTGAGGGAATAGTTTCCTTCCAAGTCCGTTGCCGTACCCGTAGTGGTTCCCGGAACTGCAACGGTTACTCCCGGTAAAGGCTCACCGTTTCCATCTAACACCTTTCCTGTGATGGTTACATCTTGCACTTTAGACACCTCCACCAAATTTTTTTGTGCTAATCCACCTTTGGATTCCACATGGATGTTATTATTGACCTGTATAAAACTCAACCGGGTCTGATGGGAGACGTTTTCCAATATACTGTACACAGATATATTGTTCTCTGCCAGGCTGACCTTTTGTTTAAGGTCCACCAGATCATCATTGTAGGTAAATTTAAAATCTGTTT
>JBBDSB010000304.1:0-1207 GCA_040905205.1 Cyclobacteriaceae bacterium | reverse complement strand
ATACCAGACATAACCGTTATAAGCCCATATCATTTTAATGAATTTTTAAATGCCTTTTTTATAACCTGAGTTCGATTCTTAATCTTCATTGAAGTACTCCAAAAGTCCCCTCCTTTTCAAGGAGGGGATTTAGGGGTGGTTGAAAAAGTCTACCAATCAGTTTTTTTGGTTTTTTGCATAAACTAAGTGTCGTAACCACCCCCAACCCCTCCTTACGAAGGAGGGGAGCATCTTTTATCACAATTTTAAAATCGAACTCAGGTTTATAAATAGTTTGCGTAAAACTTCCAGATCTTCAAATTTATATTTCATATTTCTAGGAGTCTGTCGGACTTCTACTCTAAGTCCCTGTTTTTATTGAATTGGTAATTTTTAAAATATCCTCTAAGTTCAATAAAAACAATGGGTGTATTTTCCAAGCCCGACAGACTCCTAGATCCCTATCCTTTCAAATCCCAAAAATACCGGTCTTCCGGCCGCTGTCTCCGGTCTTATTCCTAAAAATACCCTTGCCGTTTCCGGTCTTCCATTGCCGTTTCGCTGCGTTTATCATCGTGACGATTTCCGCGCTCGGTCTGACGGGCAGAGGCTACTTCCTGGATAATTTCATCCATAGTTGATGCCTTGGACAGAACAGCACCTGTACAGGTGGCATCACCAATGGTTCGAAATCGAACGATTTTTTCCACAATTTCCTCTTCCGGCATCCGGTTTACAAAATCGGTATCGGCCAGCCAGACTCCCCGCCGGTTAAACACTTTTCGCTCATGGGCAAAGTAGAGAGACGGGATTTCAATTTCTTCCTGAGCTATATATTGCCAGATATCCATCTCCGTCCAGTTACTGATTGGGAAGATCCGGAAGCTTTCGCCCATATTTTTACGGCCATTATAAAGATCCCAGAGCTCGGGCCGCTGATTTTTCGGATCCCACTGGCCAAACGCATCCCTGTGAGAGAAAAATCTCTCTTTTGCACGCGCTTTCTCTTCGTCACGGCGTCCGCCGCCAAGCGCTGCATCCACCTGGTATTTTTTAAGGGTATCCAGAAGCGTTACTGTTTGCAGTGCATTCCGGCTGGCATCCGGGCCGGTTTCTTCTTTAACTTTTCCCTGATCAATCGACTCCTGCACACTCCCGATAAGAAGCTCCACCCCGGTTTTTTCCACAAGATCATCCCGGAACTGTATCGTTTCCGGAAAGTTATGGC
>JBBDSB010000303.1:0-1207 GCA_040905205.1 Cyclobacteriaceae bacterium | reverse complement strand
TTTGGCTGAGATCAATCGATTCAAAGGGGAGGTAATGACGATCAGGGCTTATCATTATATAAAATTGGCCATGTTGTTTGGAGATGTTCCTTTGATCACTTCAGGAATCAACATAGAGGAAGGAAGAAATATAACCAGAACTCCCGTTACAGAGGTTTGGGATTTTATCGAAAATGAATTGGATCAGGCAGCAGACTGGTTACCATATGATAATGCGCCTGGAAGAATTGCAAAAGGAGCAGCGCTGGGTCTAAAAGCCAGGGGGATGCTTTTTGCCAAGAGATATTCTCAGGCAGTCGAGGCGGCACAAGAACTCATTTCCAGTAATGAATTCTCACTTTATCCGGATTATTTTGAATTGTTTCAGTATGGGGGACAATATAATGCCGAGATTCTATTGGACAGGCAAAGGGCCAGAGATGTAAACGCCCATAACATTTATACCATGTTGGCTCCCTGGAGTCAGATTTCGGGAAGTACGGGAAGTCTTTATGTCCCCACTGCCAAAATGATAGACCTCTATGAAATGGAAAATGGGATGGCCATTCAGGATCCGGCCAGTGGTTTCGATCCGGAAAATCCCTATCAAAACAGGGATTCCAGACTTTACCAATCTGTATTTTTGTCTGGAATCACCCCTCTGCCTGATGGCGGGGTCTATGGTTCCACCCCAAATACAGATGGATCAGATGCTGTTCAAATCACCGTTTATTCCACCAGTACTGGTTTTAATGTTCGGAAATATATAGATGATGAGGATTATAATAACCCGTCCAACTCGGGTTTAAATATTATATTGCTTCGATATGCAGAAGTCCTTTTGACTTATGCGGAAGCCAAAGTGGAAATGGGTGAATTGGACCAATCGGTTTATGATGCCCTCAATGCCGTAAGGCAGCGACCTTCTGTGGAAATGCCGCCCATTAATAGCGAAGAAGGACACAGTCAGGAAGAACTTAGGGAAATTATCCGTAAAGAAAGGACCGTTGAATTGGCCTTTGAGGGATTAAGGCTTTTTGATTTAAGAAGATGGGAAGTGGCCGAACAGGAAATTCCCGGAATCCCAAAGGGAATGACCTATGTGGAGGAGGGAGAAATCAAACAGGTTGAATTGCCGGGATTTGAAAGGAATTTTGATCCCAATAGGGATTATTTATGGCCAATCCCGCAAAGAGAAAGAGAGCTGAACACCAATTTAACACAAAAT
>JBBDSB010000302.1:0-7164 GCA_040905205.1 Cyclobacteriaceae bacterium | reverse complement strand
TACCTTCATCATCCGGGTTATCAAAACGTATATTGTATGTGGCAATATTGTAGGCATCCTGGGCCAACAAAGGGGAGAAACCCCAAATCAAACTATAAAACAGGCTACTAAAAACGAAGATACGGGTGAATTTCATTATTGAATTATTTGGAAAACAATGCAAAGTTAACCTTTTTGGGGAAAAAAATTATCGGATTTTTAACTCAAAAGGCAAGATAGCCATAATCCCTTCCAAATTTTTCAGTTTTTCAATTTGTTGGTAAATTTCAAAGGAGTAACCCATGGTGATTTTATGGTAGGTCGCCTGAACATCTTTTGTAAGTTCACTCATAAGTCTGTCAATTAAGCTTTTTTGTTCCGGATACATCACAATTCTGTAATCGTCCTGCACCCCTGCCTTCTTTGCTGCAATTTCTATGGCATCTTCATAACTGCCCAAAACATCTACCAGGCCATTTTCCTTTGCTTTGGTACCAGACCAAACCCTGCCACCGGCAATCTTAATGACCTCTTCCCTACTCATTCCCCTACCTTCTGCCACCCTTGAAATAAAAGTCTCGTACCCTTCTTCCACCTTTCTCTGCATGATGTTTTTTTCTATTTCAGGGATTGCCTTGGTAGGATTTAAAAAATCCGAAAACTCTCCGGTAGTGACCACATCTGTAGTTAATCCCAATTTGTTGTTGAGTAATCCTTGGGCATTGAACCAAATTCCAAAAATTCCTATCGATCCGGTAATGGTATTGGGTTGGGCGACAATGGTATCTGCGGGAGCGGCAATATAATATCCCCCGGAAGCAGCTAAATTTGACATGGAGGCGATCAAGGGCTTTTCCTTTTGGGCTTCAGCCAATTCCCTCCAGATTACTTCTGAAGCAAGAATGGAACCTCCCGGAGAATTGATTCTTAATACAATAGCCTTTACATCTTTGTCTTTTCGGGCTTTCCGGATTTCTTTTAGGAAAATATCAGAGCTGACCTGGCCTTCCATTTGGCCTCCCACGATTTGTCCGTCAGCCACCACCACGGCGATCCTGTTTCTGGAGAGTCTGTTCTTATCTTTTACGGTTTTATTGATTCTGGTGATGTTGATGCTGTTGATGTCATCATCCTCCTCCAATCCCAATTTTTCTTTAAGCCTTGCCTTTACCTGATCATCATACCAAAGTCCTTCTACAAAACCCAAGTCCAGGGCATCCTGATTGGTTCTGATCAGCATATTATCATTGATTTCTTTCACTTTTTCAAGGGACAGGGACCTGCTTTCAGCTACAGCCTGGATTAAAATGGCATTCATATCTCCTAAGAACACCGCTGTTTGCAGCCTGTTTTCCTCACTCATTTTATTCATAATAAAGGGTTCTATGGCGCTTTTGAATTCCCCGACCCTAAAAATCACAGGTTCTACTTCTATCTTTTCCAACAAACCTTTAAGAAATAGGGTCTCTGAAGCAAAACCGTTGAACTCAATTTCACCCAAGGGGTTGAGGTAAATTTCATCTGCCACAGAACAAAGGTAGTAGCCTGTTTCGGTAAAGTATTCGGCATAAGAGATGATGAATTTGCCGCTTTCTTTAAAATCAAGAAGTGCAGCCCTTATTTCAGACAAATGAGATTGGCCAGCGCTGATAAGTCCGCTTTCCAAATAGATGCCTTTGATATCCTCATTTTCTTTGGCAGCATGGATGGCTTTTAGAATCTGGTTGAGTCCTACTGAAGCCACCCCACCAAAAGGTGAAATAGCGGAAAACTCCAAATCTTCTTCCGGTGCCCTTTCCACAATATTGAAATTGTCTAATTTAAGATGAAATACTGTGTTTTCTTCAACTTCTGTTTGGTCATCTGTGGTGCTGATAGCCACCAATCCGGCGATAATAAAAAATGCCATTACCCAGAAGATCAATAAACCAACGATGACTGCCAAAACATTGCTCAAAAATTTCATATTATAATAAGTTTTATTAAGTTTCAAAAATAACGCTTTTTTCACAAACCTGATTATTTTGATTTAATAATATTTATGCACAAAGTGGTATTGGGGATAGGGGGTAACCTGGGCAACCGAAAAGCCTTATTAAAAAGGGCTGAGTTGATGTTGTCAAAGGAGATGTCATTTATAGCAAGATCCGGCATTTATGAATCGGAAGCCTGGGGAGGTAAATCTACAGGCTGGTATCTTAACCGGGTTTTGATTATGGAATCATCAATAGATCCGTTTCAGGCTTTGGAATTGATCCAGTCTATTGAAATCAAGCTGGGTAGAAGAAGAGGAGAGAAATGGGGAAACAGAACAATGGATATCGATATTCTATATTTTGATGACCAAATTATTAGTACAGAACAGTTAAAAGTTCCTCATCCCCAATTGGAACACAGGAATTTTGTCCTTGCCCCTTTGGCAGAGCTACTACCGGATTATCTTCATCCTGCTGTGGGCCGGACTCAAAAGGAGCTGTTAAACCTGTCGCAGGATACATTGAAGGTCAGACTTCTGCCTGACCTTTAATGGTACCAACCCTACATCCCTGATACTTCAGCTTCCATGTGGATTTTTTTCACCAGGCCTTGAAGGACTTTTCCAGGCCCACACTCAATAAATTTTATTGCCCCGTCTGCCACCATGTTTTGTACGGATTGGGTCCATTTTACAGGCGCTGTGAGTTGGGCAATCAGATTTTCTTTGATTTGCTGAACCTCCGTAACGGCATGGGAACTTACATTTTGATAAATCGGACAGACCGGATCACGGAAAACAGTTTCATGAATGGCCTTTTCCAATTTTATTTTGGCCGGTTCCATCAAGGGTGAGTGGAATGCCCCGCCAACCGGCAAAGGCAAGGCCCTTTTAGCCCCTGCTGCCTTCATCAATTCACAGGCGATCTGTATGCCTTCCAGGCTGCCGGAAATCACCAATTGTCCCGGGCAATTATAATTGGCAGGAACAACAATGGCTTCCTTTATGGATGCACAGATTTTTTCAACTTCCTCATCTGGCAGTCCTAAGATGGCGGCCATGGTTGATGGATTGATTTCGCAAGCTTCCTGCATGGCCAGCGCTCTTTGGTGAACCAATTTCAGTGCATCTTCGAATTCAAGCACCTGATTGGCCACTAAGGCAGAAAATTCGCCTAAAGAATGACCTGCTACCATATCCGGGTTAAAATCCGGTGTAGTGGCAGCCGTAATTACGGAATGAAGAAATATGGCCGGCTGGGTTACATTCGTCTGTTTCAAATCATCACCCGTACCATTAAACATAACGTCGGTGATGCGGAACTTCAATATTTCGTTGGCCCTTTCAAATAGTTTTTTTGCTTCGGGCCTGGATTCATATAAATCCTTGCCCATGCCTGGAAATTGGGCTCCCTGACCTGGAAATATGTATGCTAACATTTATTTAGGTTTAATTTGTTGGAAAAGATTTATTATAACCAACAAAGAAAAGGGTTTATAACGAATTGACGACTTAATAAAAGGCTTAGCTTTTTGGCAAATTCAATTTTCATAAAATGTAACTCCACCCGTTTCCACGTCATAAATTGCCCCAACGACAACGGCTTTTCCTTCTTTTTCAAAATCGGCAATGATCTGGCTTTTTTCACGGATATCATCCATCGCCTGAAATACGTTGAATTCGGCCACTTTTTCCACAAATTCCGGGTTGTCAGTATTTTCTTTACCCAAAGTATTGGTGGCCTTATCCAAAGCAGGCTTTATTTTGTGAAGGAGGGCAGTTATATTGCCATCTTTCACCTTTTTACAGGCACTGGTAACTGCCCCACATTTGGTGTGCCCCAAGACCAACACCAACTTGGAACCAGCATATTTTATGGCATATTCCATGCTTCCAAGGATGTCTTCATTAACAATATTTCCGGCAACCCGGGCACTGAAAATATCTCCAAGCCCCTGATCAAAAATCAACTCTGCAGAAGTCCGGGAATCGATACAACTCAATACCACGGCAAAAGGCCATTGGCCATCCCTGGTTTCATTGACCATCTGTAATAGATTTCTGTTGGTGCTGAGGTTGTTGATAAATCTTTTATTGCCTTCTTTTAAGAATTCTAAGGCATCTTGGGGGGTAAGGCTGTCTTGGGTAGTTTTGGTATGTGCTTTCATAAAATTATATATTGGTTTAAATTGGTTGACAAAACTGGAATATTTCCAGTATATAATAAATATTATAGAATTCCAAAATTTATAAAATCCAATCCATTTCCAGTTGGCATCAATCCCTGGCTTTGGTTATTTGATCAACTGAATGGTTCCTTTGAGATTGCTCTCCCGAAGATTTTCATCCAAAACATCGAAAATAATGGTAGCGGAATAAAAATAAGTACCAGATGGCAAATCATTTCCAAGGGTATCCCTACCGTCCCAGTTGATATAAATATTGTTTTCAGTGGCCATGGTGCTGTTATATTCATGGACCAGGTTGCCCCATCGGCTGTAAATTTTGATTTCCACGCCTTCCACAAACCTTGGACATTTTACAAAAGGATTGTCAAAAGCCTGGAAAGTATCGTTCACATCGTCACCATTGGGAGTAAACACATTGGGAAGTTCATAATTAGGACAATTATCTATGCATACAATATTGCTGGGTTCACTTTCATTTCCTGATCTGTCTATCGCTGTAATGTAGTAACATCCTTTAAATTCCAGTAAACCTTCTATTCTTGTACTGTTCTCGATTACCGGCAGGGTGCTGACCAAATTGAAGGTACCCTCCTCACCGTTACTTGAGAAATAAAGCCGATAACCATTGAGTTCGGTATCACATTCTCCCGAAAAGTCAGGTTCCCAACTTAAATCATGGTAAAATTCGCTGAAATTACAAGGTTTATCTTCCACAAAGGCTTCACATTCCGGTCCTTCATAGTTGAGTACAGGGGGACATGGGAGGCTGTCATCATCAGGCCTCGCACAGACCACCTGTGACTTATTGGCCAGCGGGTATTCCAGCAGGTCCAAATTATAATTGCCATTGGTAACCACATAATAACAATACTCCTTTTCGGTATCGAGGGGTACGCCATTATGGCTTCCATCATCAAAATACAGAAATCCCTCCTCATCAACGTTCACTTCTGCAATCAAGCTAAAATTCTCTGTATCATTGGCATCAGGATCCGTTCTGTTTCGGTAAACTAAATGGGGGAATTCAAAGACCGTGTTATTCCAGGGCACATTAAAACTCCATTGCAATTCGATGGCCTCATTGATAATTGTAGGCTCCAGCCTTACTGATGAGGCGATGCTGGAAGTATCAATTTTAATCCCTTCGGAAATCAAAGCCACCTTATAATTAAAAACCAGGTTTTCCGTGTTGATGCCGGTGTCTGTAAAGGAGGTATCGGATGTGGTGATCAGGGATTTTTGATTGGATATCCCCATAAAACCTTCGTTTCGGATCAATTCATATTCATAGGGCCCAGGATAAAGTTCGGTATCGATATCATAGGGGGGGGTCCATTTTACAAAAATTTCTCCATTTTCTTCATCCGTGTTTTCTATGCTTACATTGGTGATGAGTGGAACATCCACATACACCGTGATGCAGATTTCTTCGGAGACATAGCTTTCCCCACTTCTTGGACTTGGAAATGCCGCCACCAGCCGGTAGCAATAGGTATTGCCCGGACTTAAGCCCAGGTCATTATTGTCATCTGTGAAGCTGGTTGCCTCCATGTCAGTATATCCGACCAACTCATACCCGGGTCTGATTCCCGTTTCACAGGAATCGGGCTCATAAGGCTCACTGTTTATTCTGCGCCAAACCTGTATGGTTTCAGCAGAGGCAGCACAGGAGTAAGGATCCCACTCCAATAATGCAGACCTTCCCTCCTGTTGTTCGATTCCGAACGGCACGGGTGGAGGGCCTACTATGGTGATGTTCCAGGTCTTGATGTCCACCAAAGCCGGTCCTGAGGAAGGTTGGTCTTGTATCCGCACCCGTATCTGATAGGTTCTTGACCTGACGTGATTACATACGGTTTGCCATTCAAAGTTGATCAAGCCCGGAGAGGGTTGGAAAGTTGATTCAGGAGTGTAGGTGGCCGGAGAAGAGGTAATTTCTATGGCATCCCCAAACACCTCGATCATGATGGGATCACCATCGGGGTCCATTCCCTGGATCAACTCCGAAATATTGGTACCTGCCTCCACACAGAGATCCTCAGGAAGGATTAATTCAGGTCTTCTGTTGTCGGTATTTTCGATAATGATCTGCATGTCCCTGAGTACATATCCAATCCTTACCCACTCACCTGCTACCAAACGCCATTCTTCTATTCGGAATGCCACATTGTATTGACCGGCAATTCCTGGTGCATCCCATATCAGATCTCCGGTAACAGGATCCAGTTCAAGTACCGGAGGAGTGGTCCCATCCTGCCTGGTAAAACTAAACTCTCCGGAAGCAGGGCTTCTGTAGTTGTTTACTTCCCGCTGGTATGCCTGTTTGGGTGTATCCAATACATATGCCAAACTGTCCCCATCTGGATCATAGGCACCGGGATTATGAATATAGGTTTGGTTAACTGCCCCATTATCCACCGGGGCAATGGTAAGTACAGGGGAATTATTGACCCCCAAAAAAGGATCTATCCGGATCATGGTTTCGATATAGAAAGGGGTATCCACCGATTGGTCCATATTTAAAGTATTGGCGTTTCGGTTGAATTCCATAAAACGTATGGTATAATTTCCAGGTCCCTGGTAAGTGTGGGTAATTACAAAAACGTTTTTTTCGATATTATCTCCCAGGCTTTCTGTAACCGTAAAATCACTTTCCGTATTCAATACCTCTTTCCTGCCATCTCCAAAATCAATCTCACCGGGCCCGAAAACCACGGTAGATCTTGTGTCGGTATATCCAACCACGGTTATTCGGTAAGTAAGGGTCTGGGTAGAAACCCTTTCTGCAATGATTTCTCCCGCCCTTATATGGGTGGCAAATGACTGGTTAATAAACGACAACAACAAGGTGATAATACCTAAAAATAAGTATATGTGTTTCATGCTTACAATATATTTCAGCGGGAGAATCAATTTTAATTTGCTAGAATGAACGATATATTTGTCGGAAAGATACTTAAACTATCTTAATTGATATTCACCCAAACGTTTTTGTATTTTCAATGGTTACCCTAAATTAAT
>JBBDSB010000301.1:0-1210 GCA_040905205.1 Cyclobacteriaceae bacterium | reverse complement strand
TTATTGATAGTTAACGTTTTACAAGCTTTTTAGTGCGGTGACGATTTGAATTGGTTAGGTTTACTTCAAAAACGAGTAACTATGAATCAAGGAAAATACGTATTCGCTCAGATTGTAGAATTTTTGCCTCAAAGGATCTTTGACAAGTTTGTCAGAAAGCATAACGGCAATAAATATGTAAAACACTTCACCTGCTGGAATCAGTTGCTGTGCATGGTTTTTGGCCAGCTTACCAACCGTGATAGTCTTCGAGATTTGATTGTCGCTATTAGTGCTCATGGTGGAAAATCTTACCACTTGGGTTTTGGAAAAAGTGTTACTCGCAGTAATCTCGCCAAAGCCAATGAAAACAGGAATAGCAAAATATTTGAAGAATTTGCTTACCACTTGGTGGCTATAGCACGTAAGGTACGAAAAAACGATGATTTTAAAGTCAAAGGTCAGGTTTATGCATTTGACTCCAGCACGATCGATCTTTGTTTAAGCGTATTTTGGTGGGCCAAATTCCGCAAAAACAAAGCCGGCATTAAGATCAATACCTTGTTCGATGTTACCACACAAATTCCTGCTTTTATTCACATTACTCCGGCTTTGGTTCATGACGTTACTGCTATGGACTATCTTTTATATGAGCCCGAAGCATACTACATTTTTGATCGAGGCTACGTTGATTACCAACGACTTTACAAGATTACACAGCATTCTGCCTTTTTTGTAGTACGGGCAAAATCAAACCTTCAATTTAACTGCATGTTTTCAAGAAAGAGCAACAAGACTGCCGGGATTCAAAGTGATCAAATTGGCAAACTCTCTGGCTTTTACGTATCGAAAGATTATCCGGAAAAGCTGCGTAAAGTCCGGTTTTATGATAAGGAATCAGACAGAACTTTCGTCTTTCTTTCAAATAACTTTGAACTCTCAGCTGAACAGATTGCTTATCTATACAAAAACCGTTGGCAGGTTGAACTGTTTTTCAAATGGATCAAACAACATCTGAAAATAAAGGCCTTCTGGGGTACTTCAGAGAATGCCGTGTGTATCCAGGTGTATTCGGCTATTATTGCTTATTGCCTTGTAGCCATAGTTGGATCCAGCTTTAAAATAGATCGTTCAACCTATGAGATACTACAGGTTTTGGGTATATCACTTTTAGATAAAACACCCGTTGATGAGTTGCTAAAAAACGTGAACTACCAAGTTGTCAAAGAAC
>JBBDSB010000300.1:0-7175 GCA_040905205.1 Cyclobacteriaceae bacterium | reverse complement strand
GCTTCCTGATTCCCGAGGGAGGAGGCAGAAAAATCAAAAGCGCTGCTATCTTTTTCAGAAATGGCATACCCCTCTTTTATCTGGGGTGGATATTCTTCCTTTTTTTGCGAAGGATTGCTGCAAGAAAGGAGCAGGCACCATAGCCACATTAGGTAAAATCTCATGGCTATTCCTTATGAAAAACCGTAGTGCTGGCCTGGGCGGTGGGATAAACAATCATGTCGGCCATGACCACATGTGGAGGCCGGGTAGCTGCAAAGATGACAATATCAGCAATGTCTTCCGCTTTTAACGGTTCAAAACCCTGGTATACCTTTTCCGCTTTTTTCTCATCGCCCTTGAACCGGACCAGGGAAAACTCGGTCTCCACCAAACCAGGATGGATACCCATCACCTTGATCCCATAAGGATTCAGGTCCAGACGCATGCCTTTGGTAATGGCATCTACCGCATGTTTGGAACCGCAATACACACTGCCATTGGGATACACCTCTTTTCCTGCACTGGAACCAATATTGATAATTTGTCCCTGTTTTCTTTCCACCATTCCGGGAATAATTTTCTTGGACACATATAGCAGGCCCTTTACATTGATGTCTAACATGGCATCCCAATCCTCCACATCCCCGGTTTGAATGGGATCGAGGCCGTGGGCATTTCCGGCATTATTGACCAATAATTCGATTTTCTTCCAGTCATCTGGAAGGGACTCAAATGCCTCATCAACCCGGTCTTTTTCCCGGACATCAAAAGAAAGATATTGGTAGGGGGTGTCCTTTGGCAATTCATTTTCGAGGGCCATTAATCTTTCTTTTCTCCGGCCGCAGGCAATAATTGCATACCCTTCCTTTGCCAGAGAAAGGGCACAGGCTTTTCCGATACCGGAAGTGGCTCCGGTAATGAATGCGATTTTATTTTTCATCCCTGAATATAAAGTTTTTCGGCAGAGAATTAAAATTTAACCCGCAATTCTTGCTCAAGGCCAGGTTGGATCATTGAAAATTCAGGTAAAGGGTAATGGATTTTCTACGGATATCCGCTATTCCACCTTTTAAACGGTCATCTGAATAGCCGTCCTGGTAAAGGTTCATCAGGCCATGGGAAAACCTGATCTCGGGAGAGAATTTAAAATAACGGAAATAAAGGTCAAAACCCATTCCCATTTCCAGGGCAAGGTCCCGGCCTTTCAAAACAATAGGATCCTCATCTGCTTCTTCCTGATTTTTGGTACGGATCTGTCCGTTTAATCCCCCAATAAAAAACATTCGGGTGTTGTTGAACCGCTCTGATTTGTATTTTAGCAACAGGGGAAATTCCACAAGGGTTTCTTCCGTAAGCAAAGGTACCGTGTTGATGCCGATGCCATTGCTGGTATTGGCATCATCGGTGAAAAGTTGCAGTTCAGTCCGGTATTCATAAAAGCCAACTTTTGGCGTAAACAGAACATTGATTTGGTCATGCAGCCTTCCTGTCACCAAAAATCCAAGTGCAAATCCCGGAGAAAAAGTAGGCATAATGGCCCGTACATTACCCAAGGTAGGGTGACTCGGATCCAGAAAAGCTTCCGAATATTTTATTCGAAGGGTACTGTTATGAGCGGCAAGGAAAAATCCATACGAAATAAGTTGGTCGTCACTACCGGAGGGATTAAATATCAGACTTCCTTCCTGGGCTTCGCTTCTAATACTGCCCAAAAGGGCAATAATGGCAAGGATGGCTATTTTACCCCAGTATAAATTGAACTTATTCCGAATGTCAGTGCTTTGCATTTTGTCTTTTTGAAACCGACCTTTTCCAGGATTTGAAGGAAGTCATTTCCATCTGGAAATGCCTTCACCGATTCCGGTAAATAGGTATAGGCAGCGTTGTCTTTAGAAATTAATTTTCCAATCTGAGGTAAAATATATCTAAAATAAAACGAATATGTTTGTTTCATCGGAAATTTTTTTGGTTTGGAGAATTCCAGGATGACAGTTTTACCTCCTGGCTTGAGTACCCGGTACATATCTTCCAGGCCTTTTTCCAAATTTTCAAAATTCCTAACACCAAAAGAAACGATGACAGCATCAAACTTATTTTCCGCAAACAATAACTTTTCTGAATCTCCCATCTGAAGTTCTATTAAGTGATCCAGTTTTTTGCTTTTCAGTTTTTTTCTGCCTTCGTTCAACATCCCCTCAGAAATGTCCACCCCAATGATTTTTTCAGGATTTAAGGCCAGGGCTTCAATGGCAAAATCGGCTGTTCCCGTAGCAATATCCAAAATCAACTTGGGTTGGTCCTCTTCCAACATCCTGATGGCCTTCTTTCTCCAAATAATATCTATACCAAGACTTAACAGGTGGTTCAGCAGGTCATACTTTTTGCTGATGTTATCAAACATGCTGGCAACCTGCTTTTTTTTGCCATCACTTTTATCTTTATAGGGGACTACTGGCATGGAATCTAATTTGATGCAATATTACTAAGTAAACCTGAGCAATGGAAAAATGTTAATGATTTATTGATTTAGGCCCGTTATAAGAATTTGGTTAACTTTACCATAAAATTACTGACATGCTGAAAAATCCACAATTTTTGATGAGCAATTCAGATCCTGGCAAATGTCCGGCTCCGGATAGGCCTGAATTTGCCTTTATTGGGCGTTCCAATGTGGGGAAAAGCGCCCTGATCAATATGCTGACCAATCATAAGCATCTGGCAAAAATATCAGGAAGACCTGGCAAAACCCAGTTGATCAACCATTTTGATATTGACAATAAATGGTACATGGTGGATTTACCCGGTTACGGTTTTGCCAAAGTAAGCAAAAAGCTAAAGGCGGACTGGGATAAAATGATAAAAACCTACCTTACTGAAAGGGAAAACCTTGTAGCCACCTTTGTATTGGTAGACAGCAGGCTAAAACCGCAGAAAATTGACCTCGATTTTATTTTATGGTGTGCCCACAATGAAATCTCCACCGTCATTATCTTTACAAAGGCCGACAAACAATCCCAGTCCAAAACACATGAAAATGTAAACCAATTTATCGGTGAGATGGAGCAATTGTTTGAGGAAGCGCCGCTATTTTTTGTGACCTCCGCCACAACAGCAATGGGGAGGGATGAGTTGGTTGGTTTTATTGAGGAAAATGTCCGGGAATATTATACTGCTGGCTAAAGCCCTTGGCTAATCTAAGTGAAATATTATATTTGCAGCTTCAAATAAAGAAACATGAAATCGAGCATGACGAAATCGTCACACAGTGGGATGATTATCAAGCACCTGTCTGCCGACAGGCAGGCATCTCACCGCTGAAAAAAAATATAAACAGATGAAATTAAAAGATATTGCGACCATAGCAGGAAAACCCGGTTTGTACAAAGTATTGAAGCCAAGCCGCAGTGGTGTCATTTTGGAATCGCTGGATGATAAGAAAGCAAAACTGGTCATAGGTGCGGCACAGCGGGTGTCTTTACTCAGCGAAATTTCAATCTACACCCGTACCGAAGAAGGGGCCGCCCCATTAAAGGATATTTTGGTCAAGATTGAAAATGAATTTGACGGAGATACCGGACTTGAAGGAGCGGATAAAGAGGAATATCAGGCTTTTCTTAAGCACATTTTGCCGGAATACGATGAAGACAGGGTCTATGCTTCGGATATTAAGAAGCTGATCAGTTGGTATCATATCCTGAGAAAAGAATTCCCGGAATTATTGAAGGAATCCCAGGAAGAGGAGCAAAAAGAAGTTAATAAAGAGGAGGTAGAGGAGAAGGAAAAGGAGTCCGATAAAGAAAAGGCTACAGGGAAAAATCCTGCGAATAAAAATGACAAGTCCGACAAGTGAAACCGGAAAGGAATTTTGACATCGCCATAGTTGAAAAAGGTGCATTGGAATTTGAAGACTTGCTTCAAATATCCATAAAGGAGGTAATGGTGGATAAAGAAACACTGGCCAAAGCCATTGCCCCGGTCATCGGGCAGCTTTTGGACCGGGACTTTGAAAAACTGCTTCAGCTCTGTTACCGATTGGATTTGGGCGAAGACAAGTTAAACGGGATTTTATTGGAAACGCCACCAGGTAAAATCACAGAAAGCCTTTCCCTGGCCATTGTGGAAAGGCAGTTGCTGAAAGTTTATTACCGGAAAACGTACTTTAAAAGATAGGCCTGAATCACGACTGAATAAATTCCTGTAGTTTTTCCACCATTTTTTTTGACCCGATAAAAATGGGGGTTCTTTGATGCAACATTTCGGGTTCAATATCCAAAATTCGTTGGTATCCATCAGAGGCACTTCCTCCGGCATCTTCTGCCAAAAATGCCAAGGCATTGGCTTCATAGAGCAATCTGATTTTTCCTTGTGGTGATTTGCTGGTAGAAGGGTACAGATAAATACCCCCTTTCAGCAGGTTACGGTGAAAATCGGCCACCAAACTTCCAATATACCTGGCAGTGGCACCTTTTGTCCTGCAATCATCCAGGTAATTAACGATTTTTTTGTCCACCAGGAAGTTCAGGCCTTCATTAATCGTATAAATAGTACCCTCTTCCGGTGCCACCATTTCGGGATGGGAGAGGAAAAACTCGCCCAATGACCTTTCATAGGTAAATCCATTTACCCCATTGCCTGTGGAATATACCAGCATGGTGGATGGTCCGTAAAGAACATATCCGGCAGCCACCTGTTGGCTGCCTTTTTGAAGCACGTCTTCCTTCTGTATCGGTGATCCTGCCGGCGTTACCCTACGGTATATGGAAAAAATGGTACCTATAGAGACATTTACGTCGATATTTGAGGACCCATCCAGCGGGTCTATGGCCACCACATATTTTCCTTTGCTGTTTTCCAGGTCAATCACCTCATCATCTTCTTCGGAAACTACTGCACATACCTCGCCCCCTTTGGTAAGGGCCCTGGTGAACCTCACATTGGCTACTACATCGAGCTTTTGCTGTTCCTCGCCCTGAATATTGGTTTGCCCAAAGGCTCCGGTAACATTGGAGAGGCCTGCCCGGCTTATTTCTCTGGACACGATCTTTGAGGCCAGGGCGATATCTCTCAATATTTGGGACAACTCTCCTGTGGCATAGGGGAAGTCTTGCTGTTTACTTTTTATAAAACGGTCCAGGGTGACGCCTACGTTATAGGCCAGTTTACTGGTATCTTGTTTGTAAAGCTGGGTCTTCATACCTTTGAAGGTAATAAAAAAAATAATTCTTGGCTATTTATTCCAAATATTTTTCATGATCCAACCCACTGTCTATAAATTTGGCGGGGCCTCGATAAAAAACGCCTCTTCCATAAAAAATATTGCGGAATTGGCCACAGACCGATGGGCTAATGGCCTCCTATTGGTGGTTTCTGCGGCCGGTGATACGACCGATAAACTGGAAAACATGATTCAGCTTGCTTTCCGCCAACGGGATTTTGATAAAGGGCTTTTTGAATTGTTGGATTACCATACTGGAATCTGCCAGGGTCTTTTTAAAAAGACGCATCCCATTTTCTCCATGGTGGAAAACCACTTTGCACTTTTGAAGAGAAGTCTGGAAAACCCTTCCCTCAAGGAAGAGGAAAGTTTTTTTTATGATCAAATCATCGGTTTTGGAGAGCTGATCTCTACCAGGATTATCCAGGAATACCTCTGTGCATCGGGAAACTCCTGCTTATGGCAGGATGCCAGGGAATTGGTATGTACCGACTCCCAGACTAAGCTGGCCAAAGTGGATTGGGCTTTGACCATGCAGCATTGTCGGAGAATTTTAATACCCAAGCTTGAAAAGTTTCCCGTGATCACCCAGGGGTTCATTGGAAAAGATATTTTGGGAAACACCACTACTTTGGGTAGAGAAGGATCTGATTTTACAGCCACTATCATGGGGGTAAGCTTAGGGGCTAAATCCGTGACCATCTGGAAAGATGTGGCTGGAATTCTCAACGGTGATCCGGATATTTTTCCCCATGCCGTAAAATTTGAATACCTGGATTTCGAAGAAGCGGCAGAAATGACCTACTATGGGGCGAAGGTGATCCACCCTAAAACCATCAAACCCCTGGCTAAGCACGGTATTTCCCTGAAGGTCAAATCTTTTTTGGATCCGGATGCCACAGGGACCGTAATCGGGGCTTTTGGACAGGCACCAAGGATACCCATTACGATTATTAAAGAAAGACAAACCCTGGTTGAATTGAAAATCAGGGATCTCTCAATGATAGGCGGGTTTCATTTTGAATTCTTATATGAAAAAGCCAAAAAGCTGAATTGGACCATCAACCTCCTCCAGGCCTCAGGTTCTCATTTAAGTGTTTTGACGGATGATCTCCAGGTGGATGAGGACAGTACCCATAAAAGTTTTCGGGACATATTTCATGTGGCCATAAAGCAAAAGCTCAGACTGGTAACGGTAAAAAACCCAAGCCAGTCGGAGAGAAACCATTATAAAAAATCATCTGGGGACATTGAATTGGAAATAGATTCACCCAACTTGTTTCAATTGGTTTTTTCTGCGGGATAGGAGACCGGTAAAAAGGAAGCTTTTTCTTTTCGTGAGTGCTATTACCGAAGCAGTTTTTTTACCACGCGGGTAATTCCTGATAAATAGGATGATCCAAATAAATTGAGATGTACCAATAAGGGGTATAGGTTGTATACTTCCACCCTTTGTTCAAAACCCGGATCCAAGGGAAACACCTCCTGGTAAGCCTTATAAAATGAAGGGTCAAAGCCTCCGAATAATTTGGAAAATGCCAAATCCATTTCCCGGTGTCCAAAATAAACGGCAGGATCGATGAGCGAGGGTAATCCCAGGGAATTGACCATGACATTACCCGACCATAAATCTCCATGCAGGAGGGAGGGTTTTTCATAGGGGAAAAAACCTTTCAGTTTAGGATAGATCATCCTGAATTCCCTCAAAAAATTTTCTGAAATATGGCCTTCATAATAGGCCCGCTGGACCATGGGCTCCAGCCTTTTCTGAATGAAAAATGAAGTCCAATCCATTTCATTTTCATTGTTTTGGGGCAAAACAGAAATGTAATTATTGACATCCAATCCGAATTCCTTCTGGGTGTGCATGTGCAACTCTGCTAAACCTTCCCCCAGTTTTTTGGAGAAGGCCGGGTCGCTTTTGGATGTTCGGACCCACTCCATCAATAAATACTGGGTATCTTCACAGGTGCCCGTT
>JBBDSB010000299.1:0-7226 GCA_040905205.1 Cyclobacteriaceae bacterium | reverse complement strand
ACCTTAATGAAATTAATGGTAGATTCGGAAAGCCTCCACTACGTCCTTTATATTCTCTAGAAAAGTGCGACGCTCAGCGACCAGGTAATTTGAAAAACGACCATTATAATCCGGTCTTTTTTAAGCTATATTTGCAGGATTTATTTTCACAACTTTTCAAAATGTTTTATTATAACCCCAAGGATTGGCTGAATGCCATTTTCAAAATTACCAAGTCGGATACCATAAGGACTTTGATGCCCAGTATGATTTTTATGGCTTTGTATTCTTGGGGTATCGTGTATCTGGAAGTCTATTTCCTAAAGCTTTCAGAAACCAGTTATGCCAAGGACCTTACCATCATGCATTCCCTATTGGGCTTTGCCATATCCATGCTCTTGGTTTTCAGGACCAACACCGCATACGACCGCTGGTGGAAGGGAAGGAAACTTTGGGGAAGCCTTGTGAACAACAGCCGGAATCTGGCGATAAAAATTAGGGTGTTGTTGCCAGATGAGGACCATGGTACCAAAACCTTTTTCAGGCAGGTGATCCCGCTGTATGCCTCAGCCTTGCAGAAGCACTTACAAAAAAAAAGCACCAAATTTCAGTTGGATGAAAAACCCCATCCTGAACTTCCTGACTTCAAGGATAAAACCCATGTGCCTAATAAAGTCGCAGAAAGTATGATCTTTAAAATCAATGCAATGTATAAGCTAAATATTATTTCAGGCGATCAGCTCATTGTACTAAATGGGGAATTGAGTGCATTAAATTTTAAATAAAATGTAACGTAAAATGTCAATCTTTTAATTTTTAAGCCTATATGCAATTTGCTACCCTTAGTGAAAATTAAATGATGTCCGAATTGGTCGGGGGTATTATAATTCATTTGATGCCAGGTCATTTTTTTTGAGATGGCCTTTGGATCATATATTTGTGACAAAAGAATTTTCTTTGCTGACCCTTGAGCGATTGCCTGAATTTGGCTCAGACCATTTTCCTATATATGTTGAATTGGTTCTGTGCAAGTAAGGAAACGGATTTGTATGAAGAAAAGATCTTTTTTGCCAAAAAATGAGCACTATTATAAAAAGGCAAGCTTAAATCTTGTTATTTTAACAACAAGAAATCAAAAAATTCATTGTCAGGATCCAAAAATCCGCCGTAAACAATTGACCTACCGAAATTGAAATTATCAACCCAATGTTATGGAAGTAAAGCGAGTTATATTATCCCATCCAATCTTAAAATCATATTCAATCATCTTTTCCATTTGTTTTTCATTCCTTTCAATGAATGTTTGGGCAAAAGAAGGTGAAGCCCTTGGACTTGCCTCATCAATTGATCCGAATTTTGAAAAAAGCAGTTTCATTTATCTGAGCAAAGATCGTTTGGATAAAGTAAAAATTTTAATTGAAAACAAGGATCCCTTTTTTACCGAGGCGTATCAAAAGCTTATTGCCCAAGCAAATAAAGAATTGAAGAAAAGCCCAAATCCTGTTACCAATAAAACGCAGATACCGCCAAGTGGGGACATACATGATTATATGAGTATTGCTCCCTACCGATGGCCAAACCCCAATACAGCAGATGGTTTTCCCTGGATTGTTAAAGATGGGGAAATCAACCCGATGAGCAGAGGGGATAATACCGATAAAGTGCGTTTAAGTGAAATGTTCATTGGGTTGGATCATTTGTCAATGGCCTACTTTTTTTCTGATGACCTCAAATATGCCCAAAAAGCTAAAACCATCTTAGAAACATGGTTTATTGATGAAGCCACGAAGGTGAATCCCAATATAAATTTCGGACAAGGCATTCCCGGTGAAGTGGAAGGCAGACGCGCCGGAATGATTGAGTGGAGAAGTATTTCCAGTGTGATTACCACCATTCAGCTTTTGGATGATAACGGCCTATTAAACATCCATCAAATGCAGGTATTAAACACCTGGTTATTGGATTATTATACCTGGTTAAAAACCAATAAAATGGGAATCGAGAACGATAATGGTAATCAAAACCATTCCACTTGTTACGATTACCAATTGGTGGGACTAGCCCGATATTTAGGGCTGGACGACGAAGCCAAAAGCAGGTTGGAGGCTGCAAAAACCAAACGCATTGCGGTCCAAATTGAACCCGATGGCAGGCAACCACTTGAAATAGGCCGTACCAAATCAGTTCATTATTGCACGATGAACCTCAAAATAATGGCTTTTGTAGCTGAAATGGGTATCCCCCTTGGAATAGATTTATGGAATTATGAAACCCTTGATGGAAGAAGTATAAAAAAGGCAATGGAATTTCTCCGGCCTTTTGTAGAAGGCAGGGAAGAATGGACATATAAGCAAATAACAGATGGTGGGGCAGAAACAGCTATAGAAGTGGAAATGAAACCACTATTTAGCATAGTAAGTACTATTTTTAATGAAGAGGTAATTGATCCCAGTGTTCAGGCCCATCAAAACTTAAGTTATTTGGAAAAGCTTCAATATCCGCCATTATTTAAGCTAAAATGAGCAAAATGAAAGGGGGATTAAATGCGGGAAAAAAATTAACCCATTTGTGGATCAGAATTAATTTGTCACTTCAATAGTTGAGTTTATGCAAAAAAACTGGATTTATGTCGTGTTTAAATTGTATTTATTTTTATTCTGTTTAAAAACTTCCTGTTTCGCAGGACAGGAGATTAATTTTTAAATGAAATTAAATTTTATTTCTAACTAAAAATTACAAGTAAAATGTGTAAAAAATTGGTAAAAAACAAATATGTATTCATAAAACTGAGGCTTATCGCTGTTTGTGGGTCCAAGGAATGTGAAAAATGATATTTATTAAGTAATTATTTTAATTCCAAAAAGGGATGGAGGTCCAGTAGTGCTGTTTCTTGATTTAAATTTTGGAAAGAAAGTGATATTTACCATATATTGTTTATAAATTCCAAACCTATGAAAAACCTTTGCACAATAATTTTATTGGGATTCTTGATTGCCTCCGGCTGTTCCTCCGGTTCTTCCATTGATGAAACCCTCACGCAGTCGGTGCTGGACCATCATTGGGAAACATTTGTAAACAATGACCTGGAAGGTGTGATGGAAGATTATACGGAGGAGTCCATTCTGATCACCCCAAGTGGCACCTACAGAGGATTGGAGGAAATCAGGGGAAATTTTATCAATGCTTTCAAAGCCTTTCCTGCCCAGGAAGCTAAACTTTCCTTAAATAATAGCCTGGTGGTCAAGGATGTGGGATATATTTTATGGGAAGCGAATACTCCGGGATTTAACCTGAGCTATGCCACGGATACTTTTATCATTCGGAATGGCAAAATCCTGCGCCAGACTTACGCCGGGGTCAGGGAAGCAAAATAACTTTTTTAATAGGGTAATGACCTTTATTCTTCGGATAAAACGGTACATTATTCGTAGAAATATTGAATCATATTTTATAGATTTAACTACAGGTTAACAAAATAAACCTGTAGTCAGAAAATTTTAAACCTATTTATTAGAAAAATTAATGGAAAATATATAAAGCATCATCGGCGCACTTTGCGAATCCTTACGCTCGATATGAGAAATAGAAAGTTTCATGGCGGGGCCCCTGAGGGTAGGGGTGGGATGCTACCGCTAAAAAAAATTTCAAAGGACACCATTTGAGCGTGTTTCCGCAATAATGGTTTAATTCAAAACGTTTTAATGAAAAGGATCTACAAATGATCAAAGGTGATTTCGTAGAGGCAATCCCAGGGATTACGGCTGTAAAATCGGGTGGGCACACCCCCGGACAGATTGCTCTTGTTATAGGTTCAGGCAAAGATCAAATCCTGTACATTTCGGATGCCTTTCTACATCCTATACACATGGCGCGAATAGACTGGCAAACCAATTATGATTTGGATCACAAGCAGGCGAGACTGACCCGGGTCAAATTACTCGAATTGGCCCATAAGGAAAATTTGCTGATAAATGCCTTTCACTTTGACTTTCCGGGCTTGGGACGAATAGATCAACATAAAGGCCAATGGTTATGGAATTCCGGAGAATTGTAAAACATACCCATAAAACCTGAGCTTAGGAGAGGTGCTTTGCTAATTCTCCCATTGATATTTTTGCCAATCTCTAAATTGGCAAATTATTATTTTTTGGTCAAAATTTATTCCCTCCTCATCGTGGTAGGGGATCAAATCTAAAATTATTCAAACAGTAGCCAAAAGTAAAAGGGGACAGTTCCGGTGAATTCCAGTTCTCCATCTGCCTTTTTTCTCATTAAAAACCCATCTGCCATGTTGAATGGCAGTAAAGTACTCCGGTGGGGATGGCCTTCCAAAATATTATAATGTCCAACCAACATTTGGATCCCCCCCGTTTGGGTGCTTTCCCTGATAAGATCATAAACGTCCTCAAACATAGGGCTTTTTTCGTTCTCATTTTCGTGATTAAGCCTGCTATCAGTTTGGAAGTTAATGTCCAATTCCATGAATTCGATGGTCTGTACGGCCCTGCAAAACTCACTGCTGACGGCCGCCCCTATTGGAATTTTTAGCTTTTTGATGGCATTGCCAATAATTCCGGCATTTCTTTTTCCCTCATCATTCAATTGCCTCGCCACAGTTGGATCGCAGGATTTCCACCACTCTGGAATGGGGGAATCCACAATATCATCTCCCAACCTGGCTTGTGTGTGACGTAAAACCAACGCATAGCCCTCATTTTCAGTTTCCAAGTTTTTGAGCAGGTTAAGGGTGTTTCTTGCCATGGATATATTGGGCGTAATCAACAAGGGAAGGGTCAGCACGTTATTTGGCGAATTCTCAAAGTAATAATCCACATAATAAACCCCGGGGCCATTATCAAGGGTAGCTGTTCCCGATGGGTCAATTTCAATGGTAGCCCTGGCTTCACTGGGCATAAAAACAGCAGGGTTATTGGTTTTTATCTGAATATTGTAGCCATTTTCCATATGCTCCACAAAAAATATTTCATCCTCAAATTCCTCGGATACAATTAGGTTGTTGTATTGTTCATTTTCATCCGGGACGCAGGAAAAGGCTAAGGTGAGTCCTATGATCAGCAACCAGGCATATCTGGTTTTGATTTTATTTTGCATTTTTTGATTTTATTAATATATTTTTGATCTAAAAAACAGTATTTTAAACCTTAAAAACTGTACTTCAAATTCCATAAACAAAACTAATACCAAACTTTCAATAAACAACCATTTCTCCAAGTATGTCGGAATTTTCCCATCAGAATGGATGGTTAACTTTTCTACTGGAATGGGCAGATAGTTTTCCTTCTATTGTACAATATTGATGTGCAATGGATGCAAACCATCCGGCTCAAATGAATTAGTCCAAATTCTTCTCTTCCCTAGTAGACCCTCAAGCCAGAACTTAATATTTAGACTTTCTATTAGTTGAACAATTTTATTCATAAAAAAAAGCCTCTAAAAAAATTCAGAGGCAGGCAATTGATTTGATGGGGCATTTTCCCTTACGTATTTTAGGCTTTGAATTTCCTATATTTTCCGGATAAAAATTGATTGGCTTCTTTTTCTTCAAATTTGGCCTTTTTACTGTTCCAATGCAGGGTCTGATTCGGGAAACGGCCTGCAATAACACCTAACAAAATGGTCTCGGTCAAGCGAGCCGCATAAGAAAAAGGGGCACTGCATTCGTCTTTACCCAGACAGGCATCCACAAACTGATGATAGTGTTTTTTGCTTTCGGATTCGTAATCTTCGACCGGCTTTCCAAGATTAAACTTCTCGATATCCATCTCTTTATACTGGCCATCCACGATCAGACGGGGCAGCTGCTGGAAATGTGGAAGCAACAGTCTCCCTTTTTCTCCTATAAACATGGCACCTTGACCCGGGAGTTCTTCTCCAGCAGGGAGTTTCAAATCCTCATGATCCGCAGGCGCTCCGGGACCATCATACCACACCCACTTTAACGTGTCCGTGGTGTACGGAGTACTTGGAAATTCGTAAGTAACCGTGTTGTGCTCGGGAAAACCGAATCCCGTGGGCTGACGGCATTCGTTGACAATAGTTTTCGGTACGTCCAACTGCAGTGCATTGTATGGGGTGTCGAA
Source organism: Cyclobacteriaceae bacterium (assembly GCA_040905205.1). Classification (GTDB taxonomy): domain Bacteria; phylum Bacteroidota; class Bacteroidia; order Cytophagales; family Cyclobacteriaceae; genus Cyclobacterium. The sequence continues at coordinate 1,146 of JBBDSB010000299.1, read as the reverse complement.
TATATGCACCCCCATATCTCCCAAGGTACCACATCCAAAGTCCAACACTTTTCTCCAGTTGCTAGGGTGATAATATCCCTCTTTGTACTGGCGCTCAGGAGCAGTTCCCAGCCAGAGGTTCCAATCCAAATTGGCCGGAATGGGATCGCTTCCTGTTGGAGCAGGGCCATCGAAACCCCAATTTTTAGGAGACCAGGCTCTAACCGTATGCACTTTTCCGATGATACCTGATTGGATCAAAAGTGTGGCCAGTTTGTAGTCATAGAAAGAATGAACCTGAATTCCCATTTGGGTAACAAGCCCTTTCCTCTCCGCGACTTTTTTCATTTTTCGGGCCTCAGAAACATGGTGAGTCAATGGTTTTTGGCAATAGACCGGCTTGTTTTTTTTCATGGCCATTAAGGATGCTGGCGCATGGGTGTGATCTGGAGTGGATACTACCACCGCATCAATGCTATCCTTCATCTCTTTTAGCATCTCACGGTAATCCTTATAAGTCTTTGCATTTGGGAACAAGGCCTTGGCTTCGGCAAGCATGTTGTCGTCTACATCACAGAGCGCCACTACATCTACCAGATTATGGGAAGAGATGGCATTCAGGTCTGACTTTCCCATTATTCCCAATCCAATATGGGCGGTACGGAGTCTTCCATTTTCGCGGGCTTTTGCCAGGAGGGACGGCGCAAGGGTCAAGCCCATAATTCCCAGTCCCGACTTTTTTATAAAATCTCTTCGGTCCCTTACCTGAAATTTCTCTTTCTGATTATTCATATATTTATTTGTCTGATAATTCAATTCCTTATTTTGAAAATTTCTGGGAACATTCCTGTGTTTTTTCCCAACCAACGATAAACAGATATTGCAAGGTCTCCCTAAGTCAATAAATTCGCTGGAAAATTAAATATTTTAAATTAAACCATAAGGTAAACAGGGAGAAAAATTAAAACTTTTGCAGTAGATATTTAAGCGATTCGCTACAGAAATATTCTTATCCAGTGAAAATTTAAACATTATGGCCAAGAAATGAACCGAAAATGCAGTCATTGCAACGGATTCATTCCCATTAAATACGGCTTGCAGACCACATTAAAGACTTGTATTTTTTTTAGAATTTTTATTGATTTAAAAAATATTTGGTTAATTCAC
>JBBDSB010000298.1:0-7233 GCA_040905205.1 Cyclobacteriaceae bacterium | reverse complement strand
TTTACTTGAAAAGCCCCCCAATTTTAGCCTTCCTAATGCTTGCCCCAATATATTCCAGCGTTTGGTCCGTGCTGGAATGTTGGAGAAGCTCCCTGACTACCTCCAAACTAAGGTTAAACTCCCTATAACAGATTGAGGCAAAAGTCCGTCTGGCATCATGCGTGGTTATGGTTTGATGAAGTTCGAATTCACCATCCCTATACTTTTTATCCACCACACAGGAAGTATAGACAATCCGGTTTAATTCCGCCCGTTTAGCCAGCCGCTTAATAAGTACATTTTCAGATTGTTGGCTTAAATGAGGAAGCCTTCCATTGTTGCTTTCCAATATGTTTACCGCAGGTTGAGGAACCTCAATGCTCTTTACACTCCTTTTCTTGGTATCGTTGATGTCAATAAACCCGTCGAGAATCTTTTTGATATCCACCTGGTTCATTTCGTTATGCCGTAGGCCGGAATAAGCCCTAAACAGCCAACAGTCCAGTGCTTTCTGTTCTTGGATGGTTAGTACCTCCACTTTTTCCAAATCCCTTAATTCTTGCCGATTTAGCCACACCACCTTTTTCTTTTGGGCAGGAGGGTTCCGGAGTTCATCTTCATTGATATTTAGCGAATGACCGGATCTTCGGGCCTCCCTTAGCACCCGTTTTAAAATCTTAACGTGGTCCCTTCGCAATGCTATTAAGTTAAGCTTTTTGGCTTATTTTTTTGATTTCAAAATGGAATATTTTTGATTGTTGGCATCCGTTTCCAGACTCTTTATCAGTTTTAAGGCATACCTTTAACTTCCCCTGAAACAGGTGCGTAATTTTTGGGCGATTTGTTGTATAGTTGTCTTCTTCCTTCCGCTTTATCCCTATTTATAGTATTGGTTAATCCTTGCAGCTTTTCCCAAACCTTTTCTCGAAAATTTCCTTCCCTTTTTTACCGCAACTAGCTTTCGGGCTATCTTGGCGACCAAGATTTCCAGTATTTTTTCCACGCTTTCCCGGCTGAACAAGTCCACAATCCTCTCCCTGAGCTGTAAAAAGGCATTTTTCCAGTTGTATTTGTAAATCAATTTCCGTTTCTTTTTCCTTTTTCTATTTTTCTTTTCGATCTCCTCAGTGGCAGCTATCCCGGCAAGTGCCACCATGTTCATGGCCAGGATATGGGCATAAAATTCCTGATAGATCCCTCCCGGCTTCCTACAGCCGAACTGCTCCACTTTAATCTTAGACTTCAAATTTTTTATTCCTTCCTCAACGCCCCATCTCATGCCATAAAGTTCCACAAGATCTCTGGTTTTAAATAACTCCATATCCTGTAGGCTGCTTACCAGGAGTTCTGTTTCACCTGTTTCCAGAACGGCCTTGGTTACCCGTACCCGTACCGGGTCCGAGGTTTTGGCCGTTTCCCTCTCCGATTTGCTTGGTAACCAATCTGTAATAAAATCCATCCTGGTGTCTGCCATTACCCCTTTTGCAAAATTGGATCCCCCGGTAGACATCCGAATGCAGAAGGGCCTTCCTTCACAGGTCATTCTTTGTGCAATGTGGAAGTAGCCAAAATTCCTGTCCAGGACCAGCAGGTCATCAGCCCTGGAAGGGATTTTAGTCAGGCAGTCATCGAGTAAACCGGATTCGCCGGTACTCATCCTTCCGAGTCTTGCCTGTAGGGTAAGGCCGGTAAGCACGTCGTAGACAAGGAGAATCCTTGCCAGGGACGTTTTTAAACTGTTGGTTTCCACTCCAAAATATTCCCTTATCTGCTTGGAGGCTGGCAGGTTTAGCGTACTTCCGTCAACGCCAAGGACCCTGTACCCCTTCCATCTGGCAGTGGAAAAACTGTCGTAATCCGCTGAACTGATAGCGCACAGATCGGAAAAGAATTGCCATTCGATTTTGTACCGCGCCTGTGAGAAGGCACTTCCGGTGACTTCCTGTTTCCCCAACTTGGAAAGGACACCTTCGGTGACAAATTCGGCCGATTCCTTGAACAGATGGAGTACCGAAAGTACTATAGGATCAGCATCCTCCCTGTAATCCAGCTTTATCCATATCCACATCCCAGAATATTTCTTTGGGGAAATAGTCAGAAAGAATGACTTTCTTTATAACTATAATCTATGGAAGTTACCTCATGATCAGTTTCCATAGTAGGTACGTAGGTACGGTTGATTCCTGTATAGAAAATTATATTGGGTAAAACCTGATTTTATAAAGGTTTGTGAGGACACAAATATCGGCGAAAATTAATGAAAAATAAATAAAGCAATTTTTTGTATATTAATTTATTATAGGTTAAATTTAGTTCAACAAGTGAGAGATAAAAGGCCAAAAATAGAATTTTGAACAATGGTTTAAAATTTAAGGTTAAGGAGGGAATGGACGGAAGCTTATAGTCAATGTCTGAAACGGGTAACCGCAGAAATTCCGGCATCATGTTACGAATTCGAAAGAGTGCATAAACAGAATTTGTAAACCTAATGTTAGCCAGACACTAGCGTTGAATGCGGAATCGTTGAACTCACAACTCTAATTACACAACTTTAATGAAAGGAGGATCTTAATGCTGTTTCACGTAATATGGGATATGATCGACGCTTCAGAGGCTGGGCAAAAGCGGTCGCTTCAGCTATTTTCGAAGTGGACGCCAGGGCCCGGGCAGTTTCAGGCCTTCTATGGCTTTGCGGACGGGGGCGGCGGTGTTGCGCTGATCGAGGCAGCTAATGCTGTCGACTTGGCAAAGACGCTCGCACCGTGGACACCGTTCCTGAAATTTACGACGCGAGCCATCCTTCCAATCCAGGAATTTGCTGAGGTCAGCGGGGCGGCAGCCTCCTGGCGCGACGCGAATTGAATGGCACCCTCGCCCTGAATTCGCAGCGGCGTGGGTGCCGTTATGAATGCAGGTGCATAGCTGGCTAACAAGGCGATGCAGCGGACCGGCTTCGTCGGCCGCTGATCGTCAAGCGTTATGAACTTGGGCAACTGAGTGAAAGCCATAATAACAGTAGTTTGCCATAATTTGAAGGTTAAGATTTTCAAGTGATGAAAGAGTATCTTCCCGCTTTTGTTTATCACCCAAACCCCTGACAAGTGTAGCCCCCAGGGCTTTTGCTGCATTCGTTCCATAGGCAATGTCCAGATCTGAACTATTCATTCCAAATGCATTTGGCTTATCAGAGTGCTGTTCAGCCGGGACAGCATAGGTCCCGCCAGACCACCACAGCCTATGGAATAAATGAGTTTATTTTTTAGAGGTGTGCCATAAGCTGTGGTGCCCTTCGGGTCTCCGCTTCGCTCAGAGTCAGTCATGCCCTCTGCTTTGCCTTCCGTCTGGCCATCACGGCTGTTCCTGTGTCTCCCGGTAGAGACTGCCCTCCGGGTCTGCATCGCCAGTCACTACCAAGATCCACCCACGGCCCTGCCGCCTATTGTCTAACCCCTGGCCCCGGGAGCAACCGGGGTTTTTAAAGTCCACTTCATCAGCAAAAAGAAAACTAACCATAGTATAAGGCAGTAGAGATCATCGTTTTTTCATCTCAAATGCAAAAGTAACAGCCAGCCGGAACCCGTCCAGGGTATATAAATGGCCTGCCGCAGGCGCAACACAGGCCGCCCTTGACTGAACCCGTCTGACTTGTTGATCTGCATTTAAGAGCTGATAAAACAGAAAGAATATTCAATTAAGGATAAAATGCAAGTGACATAGTGAACATGGATCTTTAAGGATTCACCGCCTGCGGCAGACCGGTTTGACGAGGTGGACCAATTGATCCTGCTACAGTTCAACTACAAATAGGTAAAAGGTCCAACTACCTGAGAATAGGGTATGAATCTATCTTTCCTGTTACCTCGAAACCTGCTCAGAATGTCATTCAGGCAGGTGGAACCTATACTCTAAAGTACCTCAATATAGGAAACCAGTATGTTGGTGGGAGATGCGCACTCCCGCTAAAATGTTGGACAGTATGTGAGCTTATGGTTCATGGCCACCGTCTCGATTGCTTAGTGTTTTTTTATCAAGGTCTGTTAATAAATCCGAAACGTATTTTAAAAGAGAAATGACCTTTAAACTATTAGTTTCAGTTCCATAGTCAACTCTGATTCCGTGTAAAACCTCGTGTCGGTTTAAATGACACGGAAATTTTGGAATGTCTTTTTCTCTAACCATAATTGGTGTTTGATTTTGTAAAGGGGATAAATATAAATACAAGAAAATTCCTGCTGATTTTTCTAATTCAGATGTTACTTGTGGTAAATATTTATTCTCCTTTTCTTTAATGAAAAATTTTCTTTTGGTGAAATCAAAACAAATCCCATCCACTTGTGTCAATACACTTGGAATTAATAGACTGTGGTTTTTATTATCAATTGCTTTCAGTATTTGAGTTAAAATTTCTTTTCTTTTTGGATGTCTACTATTAAGTTTCTCAAATATTAGGTCAAGATTTTCTTTATAGTATTCAATTAATAAATCGTATGCCGTTTTCAATTCATTTTCTTTGATTTTATATGCTACTCTCGTAGGTAAGTTCTGTTCGCTTTCTAAATCAATAAACCAACCGTGTTGAGCAATTAATAAAAAATTATCAGGTGTTTTCTCTGCATATTCTTTTATTCTTTCTCCGATTTCTTTGAAAGTTTTTAAATGTTCTAAAATCGGATTCTGAAATTTTGGTATTGAAGTGTAAATTTTATTTATATTTTCAAACGATTTTTGAAAATCTAATAAAGGTTGTTCCAAATTTTTTTGAAGTGCTAAAGTTGATGACAAGATTTGTTCCTGCATTTTCCTAATCGGTTCAGTCATTTTTTCGATTTCTCGATAAGGTTTCATCATCTGCTCTAAGTGTTTTGTTATATTCTTCATCTTTTTTTTTCATTAAGCACAACGTTTTGGGTATTGAACGAAGGAGAGTAATTTTAGCATAAGAGTTTAATCGAAGAGCAAAAGTTGATTTTAGCACTTCAGTCCAATCGAAGCCGTTCAGCCCCGCTTTTGGTAATAACTTGTTGAGAACTCCACTTGCGGGTAGCCGCTGCCGACATCGTTGTGTTCTACTTGATTACAATTTCTGCTTGTATATCAATTCTAAAACCTTTTGTCCTTTCATAGAACGCTTTTCTTTCTGCTGTGTTAATTACTGTGAAATTGGGATGTTTTCTATTACAAGCGAATGCTTTTTTATATTGAAATTTGGAAAGGTCGTGATTTTCTAAAATCAATTTTATTGTATTTTCTAATTGTCCTTTTGCATTAGTAATCCAACCTCCTGTTCCTTGTTTTTTTAATTCTACCAAATATAAACTTTGTGCAAATGTTAGCATACCATCACATGAACTTTCTTTGTTTTTAGATCCTTCTTTAAAAATAATGATACAATTATCTATCGCAGTGAATGAAACGTCAATTTCGTTCTCATTTATAACTTTTGAAATCCATTTTGTGGTGTCAGCTATGTCTGTGTATGCTTTTTTTCCATTTTGGTCATCACATATTCCGAACCGCTTATCTATTCTTGAAGATTCTTTGCAGTCTGATTCAAAAAAATCTATACTCATAATTCTTGCTCAATTTCAAGTAGAGAATCAAAAAGCAAATTGCTTTCCATTAATGTTTTGTTCAGATAGTTTTTGTCAGAAGGGATTCCGTCAATGGCTTCTAATTTCGTAACGGTACCATCTTTTTCGTCTAACTGATAAACAACTACGTTATTTGCAGAAACCAATGACTCTTTCGGAATTAGATTATACAATTTAGGCAATAAAACATCTTTGTTTGATGATTTTTCAATTTTACTTTCCAGGTATTCGCCTTGAATGGCAATACTTAAATAGCTTATAATATATGGACTATGCGTAGTCATAATAAGCTTATTGCCTTTGTTCATCGAATTATATTTCAGTAAGCTTTGCAAAATTTGCCATTGAGAAGTTGGAAAAAGGTTCTGCTCGGGTTCTTCCACGATATTAATGAATGCGGTTTTGTTAAATTTTGCAGAAAGCACAGATAAGGCAACCCTTTTTTGTTCGTCTGTCAAGCTGTTGTTATTCCAAATATTTTCAACCCCGATTTTAAAACGCTGCATTTCTTCACTACTCATAGTTTCTTTGGTTGTTTCACTTTTTCTTTTTACAGAATTTGCCAAATACCTCGAAACTAAATACAATGGCACAAGTGATTGAAAACCACTTGACGCATCGGTAAGTTTTACCTTGTAACCTTCGCCCTTTAAGTTTAAAGTATCATTCAGTTTGTCATATTCAACCCCAACATTGTTTACAGGTAGATTTTCAAACCCTTTCATTTCGTTTTTTGCATTATCATATTCTGTCAAGAACTCCTTCAATGAATCAGAAGAAAGCTTTAGTTCTTTTGGTGTTTTAACGTAAGTTATGAAGTTTCTTTCCGCAGGCACATACATAATTTGTGGAAGTGGGTATTCCTTGTTTTGCACCTCATTAATTACTAAAGAACCATTCTCATAGACAATATAAAATGCGTCACCCTCGTATTCAATCACAGTTTTATCAGGTCCATTGATTTTAAAGTAATTTTCTAGGCGGTGGTAATTTAAGTATTGATTTTTAAGTTTGTTTTTTCGCTCAAACCACCTTTTGTTGAAATCGCCTCTAACAAGAGCCTTTTCAATCCACGTAAAAGTAGAAATTAACTTAGCAACTGTACTTTTTCCCGAACCTTGATTACCGATAAATGCTGTAACCTTTTTTATGTCAATCCATCCGTCATTGGTTCGACAGCCATCCTTTATTGGCCCAAAATTCTTTATTCTGATTCTGCTCATTTTTTATAATATAAATTAGGCAAATTTACCATTTTATATTCAGTTATCCTTTTTAAATCCCAAAATTGCATAATTCAAGGTAGTATGGTTGTATTTGTTGGTGATGAACGTTACACTTGCTACCAACTTGATCATAAAATTAAAACGGTTATCCAACAATAACAATATCAAATATTTAAATCGATAAAAATTATCAAATACCCAATCTGTGGTGTGAAGTGTACCGTATTTATAGAATAATATTGTTTATTCTTTCACAAGGACATTTTTTGGTTTTTAAAGCTGGTATTGCCAAGGGGTAGATTATTTGAATAGCCCCCCAATTTTAGCAGTTCTGATACTTGCCCCAATATATTCTAGGGTTTGATCTGTGCTGGAATGTTGCAGCAGCTCCCTGACAACCTCCAAGGGTAGATTAAACTCCCTGTAGCAAATGGAGG
>JBBDSB010000297.1:0-1229 GCA_040905205.1 Cyclobacteriaceae bacterium | reverse complement strand
GAGATATTCGGATGGGCTTTCCGGTTTAATGAAACTACACCGCCCGGTATCCATTTTTCATTTCTAGTTAAAAGCGCTTGTGATTTTGGCCAATTATTCATAATTAAATTGATTATATTCGTATTAATTGTTTAAAGAAAAATTCTTTAAATATCAAAATTTGGGACCTTCATTGTTTCCCCACCTTTCAAGGCCGATTCATGGGCAACAATACCTGGAGCAGTATATGCTATTGCTTCATAAATATCCACCTTGGGTTTTCTCTCTTTGATTATGGAATCGATGAACTCATGCGTAATAAATGTATGGGAACCGTCATGTCCACTTCCATGTTGTAATGGCGCAGGTAACATATCTGAATCCCACCATTGAGGCTGTTCGTAACTTTCCAAGGTGGCTTGTTTAAATAAAAACCCTGCATCATCTCTGCCCAACTCCTCTGAAGCCTCAACCTTCAATTCCTTCAACCCATTGGGATCATCACCATACAGACTCATTTTACTTCCATGCCATTCCCCTCTTTCCGTACCCATCATTGCTCCTTTCCAGCAAACGGAGATTCTGCCGGCATGGCCTTTATTCGTATTAAATAGGGCAGTTTCATTCCAGAAAGGATTGTTATAGGGATTACCCTTTAATGCCTCGCTGTCATCGCCCCATCCCAGGCAACTGACACTTTCATACCTCTCTCCGGTCACAGAAATATGGTAAGCGGTGCAATGGGTGGGATAAAGCATGGGTGGCATTCCATGTCTCCAGGTGGGTTTTCCATTTTCCAAAAACAGTACTTCCAAACCCGGGTGGTGATAATCTGCCTCTACCCTAAAGATTTCACCAAATTTTCCCTCCCTGTAAAATTTTTGGGCGGAGATGACCACTTGATGAAATGTACTGGTTTCGGCCATCATATATGTCAATCCAGACAATTTTACAGCATCCCTTAACTCCTCACAATCTTCAAGCGACCAGGCAACCGGAACTGCACAAAGCACATGTTTACCTGCTTCCAAACTCTCTAATACATGTGCGGCATGGTCAGGTGCAGGAGTGGCAATGAAAACTGCCTCAACATTAGGGTCCTTGAGGAGTTTTGTCAAAGACTCATAACTTTTTTGGCACTGATAAACTTCCATCAGACGGTCTCTACGATCTTGCCGGAGATCACTGACCGCCTCAACCGTGCAATTAGGATGTTCATGGAAATAAAAACTACTTCCGAACCGCCCACC
>JBBDSB010000296.1:0-1229 GCA_040905205.1 Cyclobacteriaceae bacterium | reverse complement strand
AAGACTATGGAAAGCATTTGGGCGTTTTGATTAACCACATCCTCTATATCTATGCTCCGGAAGCCATTGTGATCGGAGGTTCTATTCGGAAAGCTTATCCGTTTTTTGAAAATAGCATGATGGCGTCCATCCATCAATTTCCTTACAAACCTATCTCCTCCAACCTTAAAATTTATGTTTCCCAACTGGATGACTCCGCCATTCTGGGTGCTATATCCCTTCTTGAGGAAAATAATTTTATGATCAAAAGTGAGCGTTTATCGGGAACCACCTCCCTGGCTTAGCTATCCTACCTATCACTTTTTATCTGACCATTGGAGTTTTTACATTTTTTGAAAAAAGGAAACCGAGTCTTCATTAGGTAACGGAGTTCGACCTAATTTAATAATAAACCCGTCATCGGTAGACTTAACATTTTTTAAAACGCAGAAATCGGGATGACGATTTGTGTTTTCAACTCATTGAATTTATTTAAATATGGGTAAACCTTGTGGATACGCTCCGGTTCAGATCGCTTCCAGGGCTGAAAGGAGTCGAAATCCACTGCAGTTAAAACGGTAGGGAACCGCCAAGCCCGCAAAGAATGCGCAGAGCACGCGAAGTAAAAAGGGAAAAAAATATTAGCAAACTATCTCAGCGCCCTTTGCGGTTAAACCCGTAAGGAACTGCCAAACCCGCGAAGAATGCGCAGAGCTTGCCGAATTGTCCCATGCGGACCTCAACCCTCCTAAATGTTGAAGCTCTACCGCCCGCGACTCCGAATACGTCATCGGTAGACTTAACATTTTTTAAAACGCAGAAATCGGGATGACGATTGGTTTTTTTAAATATATGGGAATATAGATTTGGTCGATTTATCAGGATTTTGCCTTAAAATCAGCTGTTTTTCCTTTAATTCTCTGTACTTTTTTCTTGATAAAAAAGTACCAAAAAATCAAGACAAAAAAATCCTTCACCCCACAAGCCTGCCGCACCCCCGGTTTTTTGTCGGGCCAACCCTCTTTCCGTATTTAAATTTCATTCTTCGTTTTTATCAAATTTATTCTTGAGTTCTAATTTTTTGAACAACGGTTGGAATTACGTCATCGGTAGACTTAACATTTTTTAAAACGCAGAAATCGGGATGACGATGCAATTATGCCCATTACCTTGATGATTAGACACCCAAACCTAAAATTTTAATTTATTGAATTTCAAATACTTAAAAAAACACGTCATCGGTAGACTTA
>JBBDSB010000295.1:0-1231 GCA_040905205.1 Cyclobacteriaceae bacterium | reverse complement strand
GCCACAAATATAATTAAGCAGGATGGAAAATAGGGTCTACCTCGGATTCTTTTTAAAAATTTTAAGGGAATATCCACTCAAAATTTATAATTTTAAAAATAGCCTTATTGAACATTCAAGGGTATAGAAAAATACAAAACATGAATTGATTTTCCGAAAATTAGAAATGAACCCATTTACCCACCCTACAGATGAAACCAAATATTTGGATAAAAACCAGAAGACAATTTTTAAACAGAACCCTATTGGGTTTTTCCACCCTTTTGACCCCATGGCCTGCCTTTGCAGGCTTAACAAAATCCCTTCAGGAGGGGGGCAAAGTAATGTATCCGGGTAGTAAGTCCTTTGTTCCGGTGATGCTGACCCCATATAATACCGATAAAACCATCAATTATCATCACCTGGATCGGCTGACAGACCACTACCTGGCAGCAGGAGCAAGAGGTCTTTTTGCCAACTGCTTAAGCAGTGAGATGTATGAACTTTCACCGGAGGAAAGATTAAAAATCACCCAAAGGGTATTGGGCAGGGTCAATGGAAGATTTCCTGTGGTCGCCACGGGGTCGTTTGGAGATACCATTCAGGAGAAGGCGGATTTCACAAAGAAAATGGCTGATACGGGAGTGGATGCCGTCATCATGATCACCTCTCATTTTGCTGAGAAAGACGAATCTGACTCGGAGATGATTAAGAACCTGGAAATTTTTTTAAGGCTTACCGAGGGTATTCCCCTTGGAACCTACGAATGCCCCTCTCCTTACAAAAGAATTTTATCCGAAAAGGTTTTATCCCATATTTTGCCTTCCGAAAGGCTAATTTATCATAAGGATACCACTGAGGATATTGATGATATTGCCAGAAAACTGGCCATTTCAAAAGGAAGCAACCTGGGCTTGTACAATGCCCATATTGGAAGTGCAGTGGATTCTCTAAGAATGGGTGGGGCAGGGCTTTCTCCTATAGCCGGGAATTATTACCCCGAAATCATTGCCTGGATATGTCAGCATGCGACCGATCCCACCAAAAAGGAGGAGGTGGATTGGCTACAAATCCAATTGGCAAAAATGGGACCAATTATAACCAAAAACTACCAACTGTCGGCCCGTTATTTCCTCAACCAATCCGGCCTTTCTTTAGAAGTTATTAGCAGAAAGTCTAATGGCCAACTTTCCAGACAGGAAATGAAAACACTTGATGAGGCAGGAAAAGAGGTTAATTCCTGGAAAGAACG
>JBBDSB010000294.1:0-7304 GCA_040905205.1 Cyclobacteriaceae bacterium | reverse complement strand
AATTTTGGCTAAAGCCGGGGTTTTTGGAATTCTGTTTTTTGGAATGGGCTAAAGCCGCATTCCTATTGAAGGGGGTTTGGTATTATTTTATGGCTATTGAGTTATTGGCTAACCGCCTAATTCAATAGCTGTAGTGGCGGTTAATGGATATATAGACTGATCAATTGTACTTATATTTATGGTCAACTGTATCTTCCAATGTGACCAAAAAGCTGGAACTTTGATTGGATTGGATCTTTAAAATGGATTTTTTTAACATTTTTAAATTATTTTCCTGGGCATATACTTTTCCCAATACACTGGACCTGTTTTTGACGATAATTCGACCTGTTTGGTCTTCTAAATCATTTTCTATCTGGAGCAGTTTTTTGATTGTTTTCAATAATTCATTTCCTTTTTTTTTGTCCAGCCAGTTTTCCAAATGACTCATTTTATCGGAAACAATTAATTTAATCTTCTTCATGCATTTTTTATTCAATTCAATTTTTTTCTCAATAATTTGATGAATATCTGTCATTTCAAACAGGATGACCTGATCAATTTGGCCAAAGCTGGAATGCATATTACCCTGTAAGGCAAGATCAATTATGATCCTCATTGAAGGTAGTTTTTCATGGAAGAACTGGGTTTTGATCATACCTTCTTGAGAATCAAGCGTATTGATGATGATGTCATTTTCTCGGATGACATTGATTATTTGGTCATAGGATTCAAAAATAATGGATTTGGGGTCTAAGTCAGGAAAATTCGCAAACGGTGTTAAGTTTTTTTCCACAATGGTTATCGGCGGGTATCCCTTTTGAATTAAATTTTCAAAGACTTTTTTACCTAATCCCCTAAAACCAATAATGGCAATTTTTGGAAATTTGATTTTTTTTACAAACTCTCCCACCATATCTGATGTGGTATGGGATATGGAAAAATTGGCCGTTTTATAATTGGTTTCCTTTTCAATCTGTAAATGGATTTCACTAAAAGTCTTGAATAATTGGTCCAGGTATTCCCCGTTCATTTCCATGGTACGGGAAATTTGATAGGCCTCCTCAAACAGGGGGAATAATTGCCGGCTAGCCATAGCAGAGGATTGTATACCAAAACACAATTCGGCGAGATAATTTAGGCTTTGTTTTTCATCTGAGGTTTGTTGGAAAAAATTATTATCCATCACTCTTTGCCCTATTACCTTAGCGATGTGGCAGGTCAACCAATCTTTTAAATCTTTTTTGGAATGATATAAAATTTCCGTTTTTTCCGTTTCAGATATAATTAATGCTTCATTTATTTTTCCGGAAGTTTTAAAAATCTTCAATAATTCCTTGATTTCATCATTTTGGAGCAAAATTTCCTTCCTATCTCCCAAATTGATGCCACTGTTAAAACTCAATAACCTGAATTGTGCCATTACCCTTTATTTTGCTGTTGAAAAATTCTAAAAATGTTTTACCAAATCTGCCCCATGCTGTCAAATGAATGGCTTAGATCAATAATTGATGGAATGAAGGTATAAATAATAAAAAAGTGAGGGAGAATTAATCGTTGAAGTTTGAAAAATTAACGGTCAACTGGGACTTTTTAAGGGTTAAATCAATTTGCGTTTAGCAGAGATGTTGTTTCTGTCTTATTGGGCAAATCATAAAAAACCCGGTAGATTATCCTCCGGATTTTTTTACTTTAAAACCTTCCTCTTTTAAATATTCTATGACTTTATCCCTTTGGTCGCCCTGTATAATGATTTCTCCATCTTTGGCATTGCCGCCAACCCCACATTTAGTTTTTAGCTTCTTGCCTAAGGATTTCAAATCTTCCTCAGCACCTATAAAGCCTGTAATTAAGGTTACCTGTTTTCCTCCCCTTGATTTTTTATCAATAAGGATCCTCAGATCCTGTTGGCTGGGGGCAAGGGTGTTTAGTTCTTCCTTTTCATGATCATCAAACTCAAAGTTATCAGAAGTAGAATAGACCACCCCATCTCTTTTTTTCCAATTGTTATCTTTTTTTTTACCCATACTATTTTTTAAATCTCATTGTCCAAACGGGCCTTTTGGCACTATTGACGACATCTTCCGCAATACTTCCACTCAAGAGGTGTAGAAAACCGGTCCTGCCATGGGTGGCCATGGCAATTAAATCTGCATTGCAGTCATCTGCAAATTCTAAAATGCCCTCTTCCTCAGAGCTGCTGTTGTAAATATCGATTTCATAATTTTGAAGCCCATGACTTTGCACAAATTCATTGATTTTTTTATGGGATTCTTTTGTGTTTTCAAATGAGTTGGGGGTGTTGATCTTCACTAAGCTTAGTTTGGCTTTTAATAGTTCCTGAAGGTCTTTGAGGTGTTTTACTACGATTTTACTTTCTTCATTGTAATCACTGGCAAATACAATTTTCTTTAAAGAATCTGCCTTGATTTTACTTTTTACAGTGATGACAGGGCATTTGGCATTTCTGACAACCTTTTCGGTATTAGAACCGATCAGAATCTCTTCCAGACCGCTGGAACCTTTGGAGCCCATAATTACCAAATTGGCCTTGATTTCTGTGATCTCTTTTGTGATGCCAACATAGGGATTCCCAAATGAAAGACGGGTGGAAAACGAATATGGTTTGATTTTGTGGCTTTCCTCTAATTTTTTTAATTGCTCTTTCCTTTTATTGACCAGCTCAACCAAATAAATTCTGTCTATGAAATCCTCTTCCATGTTTACCTCCCCCATGGTACTGAAATGTTGGGTGGTGGGAATTTCCAGGACGTGAACCAATTTAAGTTTACACGCCGCTTTTGCGGCGATTTCCTGGGCAAAAAGGAAAGCATTTTCTGCCTCCTCCGAAAAATCATAAGGTACTAAAATACTTTTCATGGCTTTTTTGCATTATTTAAAGTTTTCAGGAAGTTAAGCTACAAAAAACTAATCATATTTAGTAAAAATTATGGCAAATGTTCAAAAGATCATCCCACCTAACCCAAAACCCAAAACGCACAGTAAGGTGGCCATGGCCATTTTTTTAAGGTATGGGTCTAACAAGGCTGGTTCATCAAGAGACTGTATGGCCCAACTGGCATTCAACATTATAGGAAGGGCCAATAAAAAGAACAAGCTCCCAAACGCCTGGACGGATAGAATATAGGCGAGAAGCAGGATAAGGCCACCAAGAATAAGTGCCCAATGATAAATGATGGCAGCATTTTTACCAATTCTTACGGGAATGGACTTTTTTCCTGCCGAACGATCAGATTCAATATCTCTTATATTATTGATATTCAATACAGCAGTGCTGAAAAATCCTATGGCCCCAGCAGGTAGCAATATCAGCCAATCCATGGCAAGGGTGTGTAAATAATAGGTGCCTAATACCCCGACCAGCCCAAAAAAAACAAAAACCGAGATATCACCCAAACCAGCATAACCATAAGGTTTACCCCCATAAGTGTAGGTGACAGCGGCAATTATAGCCAAAATACCCAAACCAAAAAACAGCAAAAATGTAAACCTATCCGGTAATGCAACATACAGTAAAATCAAACCACTGATTAAGGAAAGGACGCCAAAAAGAATCATGGCTTTTTTCATTTCCAACAGGGAGATCATTCCGGATTGGACAGCCCTAACCGGACCAGTTCGGCCCTGGTGATCTGCACCGTTCACACTGTCGCCGTAATCGTTTGCCAGATTGGAGAGTATTTGTAACAAGACCGTGGTGAGTGCCGCCAATATAAATATTACCCAATGAAAGATCCCGGTTTGCAAAGCCAAAATGCTTCCCATAAATATACTGGATAAGGCCAAAGGAAGGGTTCGAAACCTAAGTGCATGCAGCCAGGCCTTTTTTTTTGTGTTGATCGTTTGCTCCAAAATCATAACAATTACAAAGACAGCGCATGCCAATCCAAAAACATGCGCTGCCTTTTGGTATCCATTTTATCTATCTGGTAGGAATATATAATTATGCTTTGATCAAGGCGAGGATTTCATCATCCATCGGCTTGACAGAGGAAGGAAAGAACTTTACCAGTTCGCCTTTTTCATTGATGAAATATTTGCAAAAATTCCAAGATGGTTCTGAATTGTTCCAACCATTAAGGTTTTTGTCAGAAAGCCAGCGGTATAAAGGATGTTTGTCAACTCCCTTGACAGAAATTTTTTCGAAGATCGGAAATGTCACCCCATAATTTTCTGAACAAAATGTTTTGATGTCCTCATTGGTTCCAGGTTCCTGGCCACCGAAATTATTGGCAGGAAAAGCCAGGATAGTGACTTCTTCTTTATGTTTTTCGTATAATTCCTGCAATTCGGCATACTGAGGAGTAAAACCACATTTTGAAGCCACATTAACAATCAAAAGTTTTTTCCCTTTAAACTTTGAAAAATTAACGGGGTTGCCATCGATGTCATTGAGTTCAAAATCATAAAAATCTTTAACCATGTTCTTTTCAATTTCTGAAACCATGCCAATTCCGGCTGCTTCTGTTGAACCTTTTTCCTGTTTCTGATTTGGAGAATGACAGGCAAATAATGCCATCATCATCAAGTAATACATATTTTTCATAGTTACATTTTTTGGGGAACACCTATTCCCAACAACCTCATGCCTTCCTGAATTGTTTTGGCTATTTGATGAGACAAGGCTACCCGGAAAGATTGTGTTTCATTTTTTGTTTCACTAAATATAGGAAGTTCTGCATAAAATCTGTTGTATTCTTTTGACAAATCGAACAAGTATTGGGCAATTACAGCGGGAGAAAATTCTTCTCCTGCAAGCTGGATTTTTTTTGAGAAATCCGAAAGATAGATGATTAGACTTTGTTCCGGAATCTCCAATTTTTTATAGGACCCAAATGACTTCGGAGAAATATAATCAAGGCCAATTTGATCTGCTTTTCTTAGGATGGCTGCGATCCTTGCATGGGTATATTGAATGAAAGGACCTGTATTACCCTGAAATTCTATGGATTCTTTTGGGTTAAATAACATGCGCTTTTTAGGATCCACCTTCAAAAGAAAATATTTTAAGGCTCCCAGTCCCAACATTTCATAGAGATTTTCGGCTTCTTCCGAAGTAAAACCTTCAATTTTCCCCAATTCCTGCGTATGTTCCCGTGCTGTATCCACCATTTCCTGCATCAATTCATCGGCATCCACCACGGTTCCTTCTCTGGACTTCATTTTTCCGGATGGGAGGTCCACCATACCATAAGACAGGTGGTAAAGACCATCCCCATAGGGCCGACCTAATTTCCTCATTATTTTAAAAAGAATATCAAAATGATAGTCCTGCTCATTTCCCACTACATAAACTGATTTATTGAAAGAATGATCCTTGTATTTTAAATCGGCTGTTCCCATATCCTGGGTAATGTAAACGGAAGTTCCATCAGCCCTTAAAACCAATTTTTCATCCAGACCTAAATCCGAAAGATCTGCCCACACCGATCCATTTTCTTTTTTGAAGAAAACTTCTTTTTCAAGTCCTTCATTTACGATATGCTTTCCCAAAAGATAAGTATCAGATTCATAATAGTATTGGTCAAAATCAACGCCCATTCTTTGATAGGTTTCTTCAAAACCCTGATAAACCCAATGATTAAGGGTTTTCCAAAGATCAACTATTTCTTTATCCCCGGATTCCCAATGAAGAAGCATGCGTTGGGCTTCCTCCATCCAGGGAGCTGATTTCTTGGCTTTCTCTACAGAAAGACCTTTTTCGACCAGTATATTAATTTGCTTTTTATATTCTTTATCGAACAACACATAATATTTCCCTACCAGATGATCTCCTTTAAGCTGAGCACTTTCAGGTGTTTCACTATTTCCTAAATGTTTATAAGCCACCATAGACTTGCAGATATGGATGCCTCGGTCATTGACCAGGTTGGTTTTAACTACATCGTAGCCATTGGCCTTTAAAATTTCAGAAATAGAGTAACCTAAAAAATTATTGCGAAGATGTCCCAGATGCAGGGGTTTATTGGTGTTTGGGGAGCTGTATTCCACCAATACCTTTTGCCCATTTTTGGGGAAGTATCCGGGCTGCTCTTCCTTTTGAATAGTCAAGAAAATTTCTAACCAATAGGCAGGGGACAAGGAAATGTTTAAAAATCCTTTGACTACATTAAAGTCATTTACTGCTGGGATTTCTCTTTTCAAAAAATCCCCTATCAACTTCCCGCTTTCCTCTGGTGAGGCCCTGGTTATTTTCAAATAGGGAAAAAGGACAAACGTATAATTGCCTTCAAATTCCTTTCTGGTTGCCTGAAGGGAAAGCGATTCTGAACCTATGGAATGTTGGAATAAAGATTCAAAAGCAGTGGAAATGGTATTAATGATTTCTTTTTGTATGTCCATTTTAATATTTACTCCTTAAAGGGTGTTTGAATTCCGGGGATTAAAGGCGCAAATATAAGCGATTCCTTTTAAAGCTTTTGGTAGGAGGCCTGATTTCTGGCTTGCCAATAAATATAGATGGGAGCCTGGCCATCCAAATTATACCTTCCCTCAGGTTGTTTTGCTTTACCATTTGATCAGTATCCCGGTAAAGTTGTAATAAAATGGTGTCTATTCCTTAAAATGCTTTGTGAACTCCTTAATAAAGGAATAATTAATCCAAATAACGGTATATTATTTACACTTTGGGGTAACATATCCACATATCTTAGCTGAATTCAAATACTATGAATATTTTATTTTATTTGAAAATAGGCCCAACCTCTCCAATAAGGCATATTATATCCTTAAATACGTATTAATTAATAAAAAAATTATTTGGCATAAGTATTGTCTAATAATAATTGAAAATAATATTTAAATAATATTGTTTTCAACCAACTATTATTTAACACTATAAATTGAAGAATTATGAAAAAGTTAATGTTATCCCTCGCGGTAATGGGTTGTTTGGCATATACTACTGCCACAGCCCAAGAGGCCGCAACGCCAAACTTGGAAACTGTTGATCAGGAAACAACAAAAATCGATCCTGAAAATTTACCGGAGAAGGTGAAAGAAGCCATTCAGAATGATGAGAATACGAAAGATATTCAAATCGCTGAAGCGCATCAAAAGATGAAGGACAATCAGGTTTATTATGTGGTAAAGTTCGAGAAGGATGCAACCGGTAATGAATTAAAGAAAAAGTTCAATGCGATGGGCGAAGAAGTTGAGGATGATGAAGATGAAGAAAAACCTGAAATTGAGTAAGTACCTTAATTGGTCGTAAACCACCAATTATATAGAAAAACCCTGATCCTTGATTGGGGTTTTTTTTTGCCAAGGGTATCCGGATAACTGACTTGGTTTAAAACTGAGTT
>JBBDSB010000293.1:0-7304 GCA_040905205.1 Cyclobacteriaceae bacterium | reverse complement strand
AGTCCTGATTTTAAATTCTATATCGATTCGCATAGTACTGCTTCCCAACCCCTAATGGTCACCCTGCATACAGCAGATGGCCATTTGAAAAAAGTCTTGGAGGATAACCATGTGCTTAGAGAGGAGCTGAGGCCATTTACACTGTCCAAAAAAGAATTTTTTGAATTTAAAACGGTGGACGGAACCTCTCTAAACGGTTACATGATCAAACCGTCAGGTTTTAAGAAAGAAAGTCAATATCCGGTACTAATGTATGTCTATGGCGGACCTGGATCTCAAAATGTAAATGATTCCTGGGGTGGAACGAGGGATTTTTGGCACCAACACCTGGCAGCTGAAGGTTATATGGTGGTTTGTGTAGACAATAGGGGAACAGGAGGCAGAGGCCGTGCATTCAAACACCTTACTTATGCCCAATTGGGAAATTTGGAAACAGAAGACCAAATTGCAGCAGCCCGGTATTTGGGCACCCTGGACTTCGTAGACAAAAGCAGAATTGGAATTTGGGGTTGGTCCTATGGCGGATACATGTCCTCTCTGGCAATAATGGTGGGAAATGATGTATTTAAAACGGCTATTGCTGTGGCCCCGGTGACCACCTGGAGGTACTATGACACCATATATACAGAAAGGTTCTTAAAGACCCCCCAACTAAATCCCGCCGGGTATGATGACTTCAGTCCCATCAATCATGTAAATAAATTAAAAGGTAACTTTCTTCTAATTCATGGTACAGGTGATGATAATGTACATTTTCAAAATACCGTGGACCTGGTAGATGCCCTCATTGCGGCAGATAAGCAATTTGAAACATTTTTTTATCCCAATAGGAACCATGGCCTATACGGTGGAAATACTGCCTGGCATCTTTATTCCATGATGACGGATTTCATTAAAAAGAATCTTTAATATCTCCATCTCAAAATAAGTTTTTCATTCCAAGTTGGATATAGAATTAAAAAACAGACTTATTTTTGAAAGGAAAAAAAATATTTTGTTTTATCCCGCCAATGTAATACCTTATTGAACGGAAAAAAGCGAGAATCCCATGAAAGAAAAAATCAATACCAGTTTGCACGGATTAAGTTTGGCTGTTTTTTTTTCAATATTGGCCTGGTATTATGTTGCAGATGGCATCTCTGCCTCATACACCTTTACCGTTCTGATCATTGCCTTGATTGTAGTGGAAATAATCAGTTTGACCTTGGTTTCCAGCCTTTATCCAGAAAGCCACACCTCTTTCAAAATCGGTATAATTGCCGCCTTTTTTATTCTTCTTGGAATCAAAACCATGCTTCCCGATTTTTTTGTACCCTTAACCGTGGCTTTGGTAGCAGTTAACTTCCTGTATAATTTTTATACCACCAATAAACGCAGGCAAGGCGGGTTTAAAAGAAGAAAGAAGTCTTATAGACGCTGATGAAAGGGTGTTCTTTTTGTCCAGAAACAAACAATTTTACGTTCAATTTCGAACAGTATTTTAATGATAACATCCAGTAAAAAAGGCGGTTATATTTATTTTTAAAAAAATCAATTTTGCCTTCCCATCAAATGAAATCATCCCGGGCTGGAAAACACCTCCAAAAGTGTTCAGAATCAGAACAAAATGGGTAAGTATTGTTCATATTCGAAACAGATAACGATCATGTCCATATCTTGCCGGGTTGCATGATCAGCCATTATAAATTCTGCGATTTTAATATCCTAATCCATCAAAATTCATGGTATGTCTTTGGCAATGATGTGATCAAACAAAGACAAAAACATAAAATCGCAGGATCATGAAAACTTTAATGACAACCGTTTTAGCCCTAAGTATCTTCTTCAGCACCTACGCCAACAACATCTTTGATAAAAGTCTGGCAGAGGTAAGCAGCATAGAAATAAAAGAACAAAGATTTATGCTCAGATTGGCAGAAGGAATTGGCCAAATAAAAGTCTCCATTTTCAACAACAAGGGAAAATTGGTGGATAGAACCCGGTTCAATATACAATCCCCCCTAAATATTCCATTCAATTTAGGTGCTTTGCCTGAGGGAAACTATAAAGTCAAACTGGAAACCAAAGAGGAGAGGGTCTGTTTTGAGGTGATTACCAAAAAGAAAGTAGAAAAAAAATTATTGGCCTATGGAAAAGCACTGGATCCACATACCCTTATGCTGAAAGTGGCCGGAATTGAAAAACCAGGCATCACCGTTACCCTTTTTGACCAAAACCACGATAAATTAGCTTCGGATAAAATCCATGTTTTAGGAAGTTTTTCAAGAAATTATGTATTGAAAAATCTAAGAGCCGATGAAGTTTATATGAAGGTAATGGATGCTGAAGGCAAGCATAAATTCCTTTATTTTAATTAAGCCTATCAAAACCTGTTTTGCAAACACTTTAAATTTGGCCTAGGGATGATTCCTTAGGCTTTATTTTTATATTTAACCCCGTAAAACAATTGCTCCAAAGGAAAGTTTAATTTAAGCTTTATCTAATTTAAACCAATGACAAAACCATTTCAGATCAGTGTCCTTATCGCTACTTATAATACCGCTTTCCCATTGATAAAACGAGCCATAAAGTCCGTATTGGCACAAAGTTATTCATATTTTGAAATCATTATTATTGATGATGGATCTAACAATGACAGCCATAACCAACTTCTTGCCTTTTGCAGAAAACATGAAGATAAAATATTATACCTGCGACAAAAAAATTCAGGCCAGTCTGAAGCTATTAACCGGGGAGTACTGCTGAGCAAAGGTGATTTTATTGCCATTTTGGATGCGGATGATGAGTACCTGCCCCAGCACCTGGAAAATTGTTTGGCCTCCATGTCCAATTATGACCTGATTGCCTCCACCACCACGACCATAGTAAATTCCGCCGCTGACCATTGGGTGCCTGATAGATATAATCCCTCCCAATTGATCCATGTGGATAATTGTATCCTTTTTGCCACTCTATTTGGCAGAAAAGAAGTTTTTAATTCCCTGAAATTTAAAAAAGGATATGGAGCCGACGCTGATTTTTATGATGCCGCCAAAAAGAAATTTAAAGCTGGTAAGCTCAACCTTAAAACCTATGTGTATTACAGAAACCATAAAAACAGCACCTGCGATCTAATGAAAAGATCCGTCAATCAATAAAAAATCGCCATATTTAATTTTAGTCCCCAGTTATATAATTTTTGCAATACCGCTGCACGCTATTTAATAGTAACTTTGAGAAATAACAGCAAAACGACATTTGTTTGGAATTAAATTTTGAGGTTTTCAACCTGAGTTCGATCTGTTTTCAGTAAAAAACCGTCATCGATAGGCTTTGAGAGGGCTTTGAGCCAAGAAAGCTGCGGGAATCGCCGGGAAGATGAGACTGCCACACCCTTTTCCTCTTCAGACCCCCAAAAAAGGGTTCGCTTGACGATTCAGACGGTTTTTTTAAATGATCTTAAACCGAACCCAGGTTATCAGGTTATTATTGACTTGCCAGGTACTCCATCATGCAGAAAGGAAAACAGACACCACATCCGGAACCAAAAAACCCATATTCTTTAAAAGGCCTCCTGGGTCAATGGGGAAACAGTATATGCAGCTTTTTATTATTGATATTGGGCTATTTAGGTGAAACCTGGTTTCCATTTTTGGTTTCAGGAATTAACATATGGCTCCTGGCCTACCTGCTTGCTTACCTAATTGTGGGCTTACCCGTACTCTATAAAGGTTGGAATTCGATATTAAAGGGAGAAGTTTTTACCGAATTCTTTTTAATGGGGCTGGCCACTTTGGGAGCAATTGCCATTGGGGAGTTTCCAGAAGCAGTGGCCGTTATGCTATTTTATACCATAGGGGAGTTGCTTCAACATCAGGCGGTGAACAAAGCCAGGGGCAATATCAAATCCCTGCTGGACCTGCGTCCGGATATGGCCAATGTTATACGTGGGGATAAAATTATAAGCATGGATCCTGAAGAGGTATCCGTTGGAGAAATCCTTGAAATAAAAGCCGGTGAACGGGTACCTTTGGATGGTGTCCTGCTCGGGCAAAGCGGCAACTTCAACACCTCTGCCTTAACCGGTGAAAGCATACCCCAAAACAAAAAAGTGGGAGAAGAGGTTTTGGCAGGTATGGTCAATCTGGAAAATTTCAATACCATCCAGGTCACTAAGGAATTTAACGACAGTTCTCTGGCAAAAATCATTCGGACCCTAAAAGGTGCCAGTTCCAGAAAGGCCAAAACGGAACAGTTTATAAGGAAATTTGCCAAAATTTATACGCCGATTGTGACTTTTTTGGCAATAGGCCTGGTGGCCATACCCTATTTAATCGTTGATGATTATCAATTCAATGACTGGCTCTACAGGTCATTGGTGTTTTTGGTGATTTCCTGCCCCTGTGCTTTGGTGATTTCTATACCTTTAGGTTACTTTGGCGGCATAGGGGCCGCTTCAAGAAATGGCATATTGTTTAAAGGTTCCGACTTTCTGGATAAGATCACTAAAATCAACACCATCATTTTTGACAAAACGGGAACACTCACCCAAAGCCTGTTTGAGGTACAGGAGGTTAAAGAAAATCCCAATGGGGCAAAAGATTGGATGTCTTTGGCTGCCTCTTTGGAACAGAAAACCAATCACCCCATTGCAAAGGCATTGGTTAAATTCGTCATCGAAAAAAAAATTCCGCTTTTAGAAACAGTGGAATTGAAAGAAGTTCCCGGAAAAGGAATTGCAGGTATCATTGCCGGTAAGGAGGTGCTTGTTGGAAATAAATTACTCCTTCAGGAAAACCGGATCACTATACCAATTGAAGAGGGCCCTGATGCCGCTACGCTCATTTATGTGGCAGTAGAGGGGAAATACTGCGGCCAATTTGTCATAGATGATCAAATCAAACCAGATGCAAAAGATACGATAACCGCACTTCGAAAAAGCGGAATCCGGGAAATATTCATTTTCTCTGGGGATAAGCAAGAGGTAACCGACCAGGTTGGGAAGACCATAGGGGTAGACCGGGCTTATGGAGGACTATTACCGGAGCAGAAGGTAAGGCTTTGGGATGACCTGAAAACGGATGAATCCAGGGTTACGGCTTTCGTGGGAGACGGCATCAATGATGCGCCGGTATTGGCGTTGGCAGATATCGGTATCGCCATGGGAGCCATGGGCAGTGACCTGGCCATAGATTCTGCAGATGTCGTGATACAAACGGATCAACTTTCAAAAATTATCCAGGCCATGGAGATTGGCAAAGCCACCAAATCCATAGTTTGGCAAAACATAGGAATGGCATTTGGGGTTAAATTCCTGGTTTTGTCTTTGGGTGCTGCAGGAATGGCAGGGATGTGGGAGGCAGTATTTGCGGATGTAGGGGTAGCTTTACTGGCCATCCTGAATGCCATCCGTATCAATAAAATCTTTAAATAATCAAAGGATGATGTTATTTTCATTGGGAGATACACTGGAAATTGCTTTTAATAAAATCATGAAGGAATTGGATTTGGGGGTGTCGGAACCTGGCCATCCTTTCCGCTTGGTAACTTTGTCCACAGTCGGAAACAACCAACCTGACCTCCGTTGGGTGGTTCTTAGGGGTTTGGAACGGGAAAACAGGTTCTACTTTTATACGGATGGGCGAACTAAAAAAGTGGCAGATCTTAAAAAAAATCCTCATATGGCCCTGTTGTTTTATCATCCCGAAAAGCAGGTTCAGGTAAAAGTATCAGGAAAGGCCTTAGTTCATCAACAAAACGAAACTTCAGAGAGACACTGGTCCAATGTGAAGGGAGAAGGCAAAAAAGCATATAATTCCATGCTTAATCCCGGCAGCCCTATCGTTGATCCGGAAGAAGCCTTTCATTGGCAGGTGCCTATGGATGACCGTCATTTTTGCGTAATTGAAGTAGCCGCCAATAAAATAGAAAGTTTACAATTAAATGGATTTAACCATATACGAATGGCTTCAGAATGGGAAAAACAAGATTGGATGCATTGCTGGTTGGCTCCCTAATCCAAGACCCGGGACTGTAATGAAATTGTATCATTAGAATTTAAAGATTATCTTCCCTTCTTCAATGAAATAAAAAATTTAAAATCCTGCTACCAAGGATGTCATGAAATTTTCAGTAATTTGATTTTGGAATCAATCCGCTACCTAAATTATTGCACCAACGAAAAAACACATGAATAACAGAAGAGATTTTATAAAAAAAACAGGGTTGGCTGCTGCCTTCCTAAGCAGTGGTCTAACTCAACATTCCTTTTCCAAAAATATCACGGCACCACTTTTCCAAATTTCACTGGCGGAATGGTCCGTTAACAAATTGCTGTTTTCAGGCAAAATGGATCATCTGGACTTTCCCCTACTTTCCAAAAAACACGGAATCCTAGGTGTGGAATATGTGAACCAATTTTTCATGGACAAAGCCAAAGATACCAGTTACCTTGCTGAAATGAAAAAAAGAGCAGATGGAGAAGGGGTGGACTCCATATTGATCATGTGTGACGGTGAAGGAAGGCTGGGTGCCGAGAAGCCCAGTGAACGGAAACAAACCGTGGAAAACCACAAAAAATGGGTGGAGGCCGCAAAGTTTTTGGGCTGTCATGCCATCCGGGTAAATGGCTATTCAACGATCGATTGGAGCCCTGAAAAATCACATTTTGAAGAAACCATGAATTTGGTGGCTGATGGATTGGGTCAATTATGTGAATTTGCGGCCAAGATGGATATCAGTGTGATCATAGAAAATCATGGGGGCTATTCCAGCAATGCTGCATGGCTGGTAGGTGTAATGGAAAAGGCAAGCCATCCTGGGGCAGGCACTTTGCCGGACTTTGGCAATTTTCAGATCAGCCCAAACAAAGGGGGAGGACAACCCATCTCCTATGATTCCTATCAGGGCGTGAAAGAACTGATGCCGTTTGCCAAAGGCGTCAGTGTAAAACCTACCGTATGGGATGGAAAAGGAAACCAGTCGCCATTGGATTATGAAAAAATGATGAAAATTGTTACTGATGCAGGTTACCATTCCTATTGTGGCATCGAACATGGTGAAGCTGGCAGAGAGTGGGAAAGCATCGTAGAAGTAAGAGACCAATTAATTGCTGCTGAGGCGGCACTTAAAAAATCTTAGGGTTTTCCTACAAACCTGAGATTCGATACAATATGACGTTTATTTTGCTAGGCAGTACCCTCCTTAAAATAGACACAGAAAAAGCAGATCAGGTAAATCCCCCTTGATAAGGGGGTATGGGGGATTTTTTACGCCAACGTCCCAAATATCAATGCGTTAGAGGGTGATATTCCCGTTGAAATCCC
>JBBDSB010000292.1:0-1236 GCA_040905205.1 Cyclobacteriaceae bacterium | reverse complement strand
CCTCATATTTCCGATCATAAAAACAGGTAAGACATGTCAAAAAGCCATTTGCAATGGCTAATCGAGTCCGTTCTACAAAACATCAATTACCTTTACGTATTTTCAAAAATGCCGGCATTGCAAATGCCTCGTTATCGTAAATAAAATGATAATGGGGATGTAGAAAAATTCTACACTCGGTTCATAATGGGTAAAGTATGGCACGCACTGGGTGAAGTTTGTAAATCACCCTTCTATTTGCGGAGTAGAAAACAGATAAACCTTACCAAAAAGCCATTTAAAATCGCTAAACGTATCCGTTTCTAAAAAACGATTTTATACGTTCTGCCAAAATGATCCGGCATTTCAAATGCCTCGCTTTCATTAATCAAAGAATAGCAGGGATGTAGTTGCAAACTACACCCAGCATACCTCTTAACGTGCATTGGGTGAATTTTGCGCAGGTTTCCAAAAAATGGAGGCCCACAACGATTTTGAAGGCAAATACCGCAACAATCCCGATACCCAAAACAGGGATTTGGCATTGTATAAATTTTCCGGGAGATTTGGCCCAGGCTTATGTGATAGGCCATGTGTTAGTCCGCCATGTGCAGCATCATACAGTTATACTTTGTAAAGTGCAGGGAATGCGCAACCATCTGTCTGAAGTGGAATTTAACCAAATGATGGTAAGGCTGGAGCTGCAGGCGGATTTTTATGCAGGGGTGTACCTTCACCATACCCAAAATGATTTGGGCACCATGGAACCCTGTGACTTTGAGGAAGCCCTGAATGTCGCCAGTGCTATTTGCCCCTAAGGTTCAGGAAATCCCACCGGGGGGATTACTTTTGAGTTGTAACTCTCCATTCTTCCGGGTTTTTCCGAGTATGAAATATGGCCTCAACAAACACGGCGTTGTTTTCTTCATCCACCCGGTAATGCGCTCGATAGGGAAAAGAAGGGATCGGCAATAACCGAATTCCATCATAACGTACCTGGTAATGCAGTGCTGACTGCTTGAGTTTTGCAAGGGCAGTTTCTGCATTATTCACGAACCTTTGGCCAAGTTCGTGGCTTTGCGTTTGTTCAATGTAGAAATCCACAGCTTTTTGAATATCCAGGTAAATCCGTGGGTTGTACCGAACGTTGAAATTACGAGCCATCAGCCAGATTTAAGTTGCCGACGAACTTCATCCCAGGATAGGTATTCTTCGGGCTTAGTGTTTTCAATCCGCTCCCGGACGATATCTTTTTGC